>DQVM01000162.1 GCA_015661775.1 Candidatus Caldarchaeum subterraneum
CGTCGTTGTCTGAGATCACGTGCATGTCTTCAAAAACCATGTAGGATACTGTATAGACTCCTAGCCTTCTCCCTGTTCTCTCGTTAAGCTCAGGCGAGACGGAGCCGTCAACTACGCCAACCCTAAGCCCCCTATAGTTCTCAGCCTCTTTCTCAACATTTCTGAACTTGATAACGCCTCTCAGGTTCTCTACCTTTTTCTCCTCCTCATGTAGCCGCCTCGTAAGCGCTTCAGCGGCTTCATCCACCATCAACGTAAAAGCATACTGCAGCTTAGGGGGGAGTTTGGAAACTGCTGTATCCTCAGCACCCCACGCCATAGCCTATAACCACCCCGGGTTGGTTACGTGAGCTTCTCTAGGAAGTGGAGCAGCACCTCAGCAGCTTTGGATACGTCCTCTAGTTTTATCTGCTCCCGGGATGAGTGGGCGTATTTAATATCGCCGGGGCCGTAGATTATGCATGGGATTCCTCCTTTGTGGTATAGAGCGTTGCCGTCGGTCTCGGATTCTATCAAACCTACCTCAGGCTCGGTAGCAGTTACTGTCTTATGGGATTGTATGAGCTGCTTAGCATATTTGTTGTTCCGGTCTTTATCTATTATGAATCCGTCGCAGCCATGCGTTGGGGTTATCTCCACCTTAGCCCCCAGCTCGTTGCTTATCTCCTCAACTATGTGCTTCATCCTAGATAGGGCTGTTTTGTAGTCTATGCTGGGGTGCATGTGGATTAGAATCTCCGACTTGGCTTTAGGTGGGGTTACCCAAGCACCGTATCCCCCCTCTATCCTGCCCAAGTTGATTATAGGGGACATGGGGTATTCATGCTCTGCTACGTTAAACTCCTCCCTAACCCTCTCCTCCATCATAGCGTATGCTTTCGTCAGGAGATGTATGGCGTTGTGGTTTTCTCTTGAGGCTCCGTGGGAGCTTTGGCCGTAGGCGGTTAGGTTGAACTCGAAGCACGACGCATTACCTATGCATACCTTAAGGTTGGTGGGTTCTGTTATGATGCACACCTCTGCTCTAGCCCCTCTGGTGAGAAGCTCAGAAGCTCCACGGCCGTACATCTCCTCATCAACAACAAACGCAAACGTAACGTTAGGTTCTTTATTCTGCTTCACCAGCTCCTCCAAAGCAAGGATCATAGCCGCAACCCCTCCCTTCATGTCGCATGCTCCACGGCCGTAGAGTATCCCATTCCTAGTGATAGGCCTGAAGGCGTCGGGCATATCAAGCTCAGGGACAACATCCAAGTGTCCGCAGACCATAACTTCACCGCCCCTCCCAAGCCGTGTAACAACGTTATAACCCGTCTTATACACCTCCTGACGCTCAACGCTAATCCCTAAACCGCTCAAATACTCGGAGAGGAAATCACAAAGCTCCAGCTCAAAGCCGGAAACACTAGGGAACTCCACCAATTTTGACAGTAACCCGCCTACACGGGAGCTATTGAACATCATAGCCTATACATGCTGAACCTCCATAACATAAGCCTTAAGTAAGTTAGAAGATATTAGAAAGCCGGCTCACATACCTTTAGGAGGAAAAGATGGAAGAACCCGCCACATGAAACCGTTAAACTAAAATCCACGTGATGTAAAAACTCAAAATAACGCGGCCGTGGTCTAGCCTGGACAGGACGTGGGCTTTCCGAGCCCAATACCCGGGTTCAAATCCCGGCGGCCGCATAACCTAATTTAGGGGATTGAAGGTTGTTGGTTTTGCATTTTTTAGTTTACGTGAGCTCTTGGGGTGTGGGTGGGAAGCCTTAAAATACCGTGATTTAGGTGTGTTGGTTGTATGCGTAAGGATGTTTTTCTAAAGACGCTTAGGGTGGGTGGTGAGGTTTTCCACTACTTCTCGTTAAGAGAACTGGGGGATTTGGCTGGTTTTGAGGTTAAACGCATGCCGTATAGCATTAGGGTTCTTCTTGAGAACCTGCTCCGTAACGTTGATGACTACGTGGTGGAGTGGAGCGATGTAGAGGCGCTGGGAAGATGGCCTAGGGTTGACCACGGTAGGGAAATCCCGTTTAAACCCACCAGAGCTATACTACAGGACTTTACAGGGGTTCCGGCTGTGGTGGACCTAGCTGCCATGCGCTCAGCCCTAAAGAGGATTGGAAAACCCCCCAGCAAGATAAACCCCCTCATACCGGTAGACCTTGTAGTAGACCACTCCATACAGGTAGACTTCTACGGCATAAAAGAATCCTTCATCCTAAACCTTGAGAGGGAGTTTGAACGTAACAGAGAAAGATATACCCTGCTTAAATGGGCTCAGCAGGCCTTCAGAAACTTCAGGGTAGTTCCACCAGGCAAGGGGATAATACACCAGGTCAACCTAGAGTATTTGACGAGGGTTATTGATTATAGGCAGCATGACGGTAGGGTATTCGCCTTCCCCGACACCCTCCTAGGCACAGACTCCCACACCCCCATGATAAACTCCATAGGAGTGGTGGGTTGGGGGGTTGGGGGTATAGAGGCTGAGGCTGTAATCCTGGGGCAGCCCTACTACATGCCCATCCCCAAGGTTGTAGGAGTTTACTTAACAGGCGAATTGCAGGAAGGAACAACAGCTACAGACCTAGTTTTAACGGTAACACAACGCCTAAGAAAACACGGCGTAGTAGGAAAGTTCGTAGAATACTTCGGACCAGGTGTTAAGAAGCTCAGCATACCAGATAGAGCAACCGTAGCCAACATGGCCCCAGAATACGGAGCCACAATAGGATTCTTCCCAATAGACCAAGAGACCCTCAGCTACCTACGCATGACGGGCAGGGATGAGAAGCTTGTCGAACTATACTCCCGTGAACAGATGCTCTTCAGAGATTATGATGATGGAGAGGAGATAGAGTACAGCGAGGTTGTAGAGATAGACCTTTCTGAGGTAGAGCCTTCTATAGCAGGGCCATCCAACCCAGAGGATAGAATACCACTGCGGGAGGCCAAGAGGAAGGTGCTGGAGGCTATGAAGCTTTTCTTCAAGCAACGGGGTACGGAGGCTGAGATAGAGGATGACCAGATATGGTTCTACGAGGGTGGAGGGGCTGCAGCAACTCAGAGAACCGTCAGGAAGATAGGCGCTCCCCAGGTTAAGGTAGCTATAGACGGCGAGGAGACGGAGCTAACACACGGATGCGTAGTTATATCAGCCATAACAAGCTGCACCAACACCTCCAACCCCAGCGTAATGATAGGCGCAGGCCTGCTGGCCAAGAAAGCAGTAGAAAAAGGCCTCAAGGTAAAACCCTACGTTAAAACCAGCCTAGCACCAGGCTCGACGGTAGTTACTGAATACCTCTCGGAGGCGGGGCTTACACAGTATCTAGAAAAACTAGGATACACCCTAGTAGGATATGGCTGCACAACGTGTATAGGCAACAGCGGCCCCCTCAGGGAGGAGATAGAGAAGGCGATAAAAGAAAACGACCTATACACAGCGGCTGTCTTAAGCGGAAACCGCAACTTCGAGGGGAGAATACACCCTCTAGTAAGAGCCAGCTTCCTAATGTCCCCTATACTGGTAGTAGCCTACGGCCTAGCTGGGAGGGTAGATATAGACATACTAAGAGAACCAATAGGATACAGCCCTGAGGGAAAACCAGTATACCTGAAGGACATCTGGCCCCAGCTGGATGAAATACGAGAGACGATAAACAGGTCACTAAAGCCTGAGATGTTCAAGAAACGATACGCCGAGGTCTTTAAGGGGGATGAAAAATGGGAGAGCCTAGCTATACGCGGAGGGGAGATATTCGAATGGGATGAGAACTCAACCTACATAAGGGAACCGCCGTTCTTCCAAGACCTAACCCCAGAACCCCCGCCGCTACAAGACATAATAGGGGCTAGGGCTCTAGCCCTCCTAGAGGACAGGGTAACAACAGACCACATCTCACCGGCAGGAGCAATACCGCCCAACAGCCCAGCGGGAAAATACCTAATAGAAAAAGGCATATCTCCACTCGAGTTCAACACATACGGAGCTAGAAGAGGAAACCACGAGGTAATGATACGCGGAACCTTCGCCAACATACGCCTAAGAAACAAGCTAACCCCAGATAAGGAGGGGTGGTGGACAATCTACCACCCAACGGGAGAAGTAACAACAATCTACGAAGCAGCCATGAGATACATACAGAACAACACCCCGCTAATAGTAATAGCGGGAAAACAATACGGGGCAGGAAGCTCAAGAGACTGGGCCGCAAAAGGAACAAAACTACTAGGGGTAAAAGCGGTAATCGCAGAAAGCTTCGAGAGAATACACAGAAGCAACCTAGTAGGAATGGGAGTCCTACCGCTACAGTTCCAAGAAGGAGAAGGCTGGAAAACCCTAGGGCTGGATGGAAAAGAAACCTACGACATAACAGGAATAAAAGAAGGCCTAACCCCAAGAAAACAACTAACAGTAACAGCAACAAAAACCAACGGAGAGAAGATAACCTTCAAAGTAACAGCAAGACTAGACACAAGAATAGAAACAGAATACTACCAACACGGAGGAATACTACAATACGTCCTAAGAAAAATAGCAAAACAATAAAACAAACCCAACATAACCCCCCTCTTCAACTCATTTAAAACCGTCATAGCATGCCGAAACCCTAAAACCCCACACTATTTACTTGAGCTTTATTGGACCGGGCGGGATTTGAACCCGCGGCCTCCCGCGTGCGAGGCGGGCGATCTTCCGCTGATCTACCGGCCCTGTTTTTGTTTTGGTGGTGGGTGTATTTTAGGCTTAGGGGTTTGTTTCTTTTTCTGTTTTTATGCTGAAGCGTAGGCTGGGTTTTTCAGGGTGTTCTTCTAGGATGTGTTTTATGTATTCTCCGTAGCTTTCGGTTTTTGTTCCACATTCGGAGCATGTTATTCTCCATGTTTGTTTTTTCATGTTTTCTTTATTATTTTTCTGAGCGTCTAAAACTTATATTTTGTTAGAGGTTTATTCTGGTTATGGATATTGAGTTTCTGACGATTGATGACCTTGATTTAGCCGGTAAGACTGTGTTGGTGCGTGTTGATATTAACACGCCTGTTGATCCTAATACCGGTGGGTTGTTGGAGATTAATAGGATTAAGGAGTGTAGTGTTACTCTGCGTTCTTTGGAGGATTCTAAGGTTGTTGTGGCGTCGCATCAAGGTAGGGTGGGGCGTTACGATTACGTCTCGATGAGGCTTCATGCTAAGGTTCTTAGCGAGGTTATGGATAGGGAGGTTAAGTTTGTTGATGATGTATTCGGGAAAGCAGCTAGGGAAGCTATTGAAAACCTTAAAGTTGGTGAGATTCTCCTACTCGAGAACCTGCGTTTCACGGCTGAGGAGAACTTCGAGTTCTCTCCTGAGGATGCCGCTAAGACGCATATCGTCAGAAACCTCTCAAAGCATTTGGATGCATGCGTATTGGATGCCTTTCCCACAGCGCATAGGGCGCATCCCTCCATAGTGGGGTTTGCGGAGGTTCTTCCAACATGCGCAGGCAGGCTGGTGGCTAAGGAGCTTAAGTCCCTCAGCAGAGTTGTGCTAACCGCCAAAGCACCTTACACAACAGTCTTAGGCGGGGCTAAGATAAGCGACAGGCTGGAAGCAATAGACGCGTTGATAGAGAACGGCAAGGCAGATAATGTTCTATTAACAGGACTGATAGCTCAAGTCTTTCTAAAAGCAGCCAACAAGATAAAATTCCCCCTGCAGAAAGACCTTGAGAAATACGTTCCAAGAGCTAGGGAACTGCTCAACAGGTACTCCGAGAACTTTTACATGCCCGACGACCTTGCAATCAACAAAAACGGAGAACGTGTTGAGGTGAGGGTTGAGGAGCTTAAGCCCGATATGCAGGTCTATGACATAGGGGAGCAGACCATAAGGAAATACTCCAAGATAATTAGAAGCTCAGGTACTGTCTTCATGAGCGGGCCTCCGGGGTTCTTCGAGAAAGTAGGTTTCGACAAGGGAACCAACGAGCTTATCCTGGCTTTAGCAAGCTCTCTTGGAACTACTATAATAAGCGGCGGCCATCTAACCGCTGCGCTTGAGCGGCTGGGGGTTAAGGAGTGGATAGACCACATAAGCACGGCTGGGGGTGCTTTGGTTATGTTCATGGCTGGTAAACGGCTTCCGTTGATAGAGGCGTTAAAACGGGCTTCAAAGAGATGGAGGGAGGAGAAGGCTCTGCAGCAGTCTAGGGCGTGAACTTACATGAAGCGTTTTAACGCTGAGAACAGGCTTAAGGAGCTTAACATACAACTACCCCAGCCTGCTACGCCTGTTGCGAATTACATCCCAGTTGTGAGGGTTGGGAAGCTGCTCTTCGTCAGCGGGGCTCTCCCCATGGACGGGGATGGGCTGGCTTACCGAGGCAAGCTGGGCCGTGAGGTCACCGTAGATAACGGCTACGAAGCCGCTAGACTGGCTGCTTTAAACTGCCTAGCAGCGGTCAGAAAAACCCTAGGAACGTTAAACAAGGTACGTAGGGTGGTTAAGGTTACTGGCTACGTGGCGTCGGCTGAGGGTTTTAACGACCAGCCCAAGGTGATGAACGGGGCTTCAGACGTTATTGTAGAGATATTCGGAGAGGCCGGGAAACACACCAGAGTAGCGGTGGGAGTTTACGAGCTCCCCCTAGGAGCTCCTGTTGAAGTAGATATGATACTCCAGACGGTATAGGAAAGGTTTGAACCTGGGAGAGATTAAAGCGGTGGTCTTCGACATAGATGGAACGCTCTACCGTTCCCAAGAATATGAACGGCACCTCTACCTGATGATAGTCAAGACGATAAGCTGGTTCACGGGGTTGGATATTCAGCAGGCTGCGGAGAGGCTGAGGCAGGAGAAATACAAGCATAGAACTGTGAGCAGGAGCGTAGAGGCTATGGGGATACACAGTCGCATGTTCTTCGATAAACTGGCTGAGCATGTAGAGCCTAGGAAATACATAGCCAAAAACCCAGAGGCTATAGCGGTGCTTAACACGCTGCGGAGACGAGGCTATAAAATTGCCCTACACACCAACTCAGGTAGAAAACTGGCAGAGAAGGTGCTGGAGGCGATAGGGATAGGAGATAACTGCTACGACGTACTCATAACCAGCGACGAGGCTGAGCCGAAGCCATCGCAGGAAGGTTACCTACTGTGCGCAGCTAAGCTTAACGTAAAACCAAGCGAAGCCCTCTACGTAGGGGATAGGCCTGAGGTGGAGCTGAAACCAGCCAAGGAGATGGGCATGAAAACAGCCCTGATAAACAACCAATCCTCAGCGGCTTTTATCGACCATAACCTAAGAACTCTGGAGGATCTCTTAAATATACTCGCTGACAGGCGGATGCATACATAAAAATAGCTTCAGATAAGTTTAATCCGGTGTCTTGGGGATGGTTTTGCGAATTGGTATAAACGGCATGGGTCGTATAGGGAGGCTCTTCTTCAGAGCGGCTTTGCAGGACCCCGAGTATGGTAGGAGCTTCAAGGTTGTTGCGTATAACGAGCTGGCTGACGCTAAGACGACTGCTTTCCTGCTGAAATACGACTCTATACACGGCAGGCTAAACAGAGAGGTAAAGCATACCGAGAAGGGCATATCAGTGGACGGTGAGGAGATTATCGGCTTCAGCAACCCCGACCCATCGCAGATACCATGGGAGCAGGCGGAGGTTGATTTGGTAGTAGAGTCAACGGGAAGGTTTACGAAGCGGCAGGACGCCTCTAAACACCTTAGAGGAACCGTAAAGAAGGTTCTCATATCAGCTCCCTCATCAGACGCAGACGTTACAATAGTCCCGGGAGTGAATAACAATATGCTTGACATACGTAAACAGGATGTAATATCCGCAGCATCATGCACAACCAACTGCCTAGCCCCGATGGTTAAAGTATTGCTGGATAACTTCGGAATAAAAAGCGGATTCATGACCACAGTACACGCCTTCACAAACGACCAGAGGCTTCTTGACCTAGTTCATAAAGACCTTAGAAGAGCTAGGGCAGCTACACAGTCGATAATACCAACTACAACAGGAGCGGCTTCGGCGCTTCACCTAGTTATACCGGAGGTTAAGGGGAAGCTACACGGCGTAGCTCTCAGGGTTCCTGTCTCTGATGGGTCTATAACAGACCTAACGGTAACGCTGGAGCAGGAGGTTACGGTTGAGCAGATTAACAGAACGTTCCAAGAGGAGTCGCAGGGGAGGATGAAGGGGATAATAGAATACGTTGAAGAACCTATTGTATCTGCTGACATAATAGGAAACCCGCATTCATGTATATTCGACGCGTTGAGCACGTTGGTTCTAGGTGAGAGGAGTAGCATGGTTAAGGTCTTCGGATGGTATGACAACGAGTGGGGATACAGCAACAGGCTCGTAGATGTAATTAAGATGATGATAAACCAAGGTGTGGAGAAGCTCTAGCTACTTTATACTACACTCCCAGGTAGAGTTTAGAGAGCTCCGCGTGGCTTAGGAGGCTTTTCGGATGCCCCTCGAAGGCTACTCGGCCGCTTACGAGGAGGTAGCAGTGGTCCCCCAGCTCAAGGGCTTTCTTAGCGTTCTGCTCCACCAGCAGTATTGTTATTCCTAGTTTGTCTCTTAGTTCTCTTATTTTCCCCAGCACCTCCATGGCTAGTTTGGGGGAGAGGTTTCCAGTAGGTTCGTCGAACATCATCACCTTGGGTTCTCTTAGTAAGGCCATGGCCATGGCGACCATCTGCCTCTCACCTCCGCTTAGGGTTCCGCTCTTCCTGTTCATGAACCCTCTCAGCATGGGGAAGAAATCTAGAACCCTCTCCATCCTCTCCTCAGATGTCTTCTTATCTAGTGTGTAGCACGCCATCATCAGGTTCTCCCTAACGGTTAGGTTGGCGAATACGTTGTCTGTCTGCGGTAGATAAGCTACTCCACGTCTAGCTACCTGATGCGGTGCGAGGCCTGTTATCTCCTCGCCGTTATACTTTATCGAGCCTGAGTATATCTTAGTCAGCCCGAAGATACTCCTCAGCAGGGTGCTCTTACCGCTTCCGTTGGGCCCCACCACCACGGTTATCGACTTCTCCCTAACCTCTATATCCACGTCGAATAGTATATGGAGCCTTCCATATCCTGCGTTTAGCTTATCAACAGTTATCACATGGCCTCACCCAGGTATGATTCAATAACCCTTGAGTCGGCCATAACGGCCTCAGGCCTGCCCTCTGCCACCAGCTTGCCGTTGGCTAGGGCGTATACGTAGTCGGTATACTTCAGGGCTATCTCTAGGCGGTGTTCTATTACTAGGAATGTTACTCCAATCTTGTCCCGTAGGTTCTGCATATGCTCGAATATCTCGTGGGCTAGGGCTGGGTTTATACCAGCTATGGGCTCGTCCATCATTATCATAGTAGCTCCGCTCATCAAGGCCCTGCCTATCTCCAGCAGCTTCATCTGACCACCGCTCAACGCATAAGCCCTGGAATTCCATAGATGCGTGAGCTTAAGATGCTCCATAATCTCGAAGGCCTTATCCACAGCTTCTTCCTCAGCTTCTCTCCACGCCATCTTCAGGGGAGCTTTTAAAATGCTCTCCCCGGGATTGCCTCTGTAAGCAGCCAGCAGGTTCTCCAACACCGTAAGACGCTGGAACGGGAGGGGTATCTGGAACGTCCTAACCAGGCCCAGTCTGTAAACCTCGTGAGGTGGCTTGCCAGTTATGTCAATACCCCTGAAGAATACCCTCCCGTTATCGGGCTTGTAAAATCCAGTTACCACGTTTATGAGCGTGGTCTTCCCGCTTCCGTTAGGGCCTATAAGCATGGTGATAAGCCTCTCTTGAATATCTAAACGTACCTTATCTAAAGCCACTAACCCTCCGAAGGTCTTGGTAACATCCCCGACCTTGAGGATTGGGGTTCTCATGAATTATTAAAAACTAAAAAATTAGGGAATTTTAAGGATTTAGAAGATGTTAACAGTGTCGCCGGCTGCTACGTAGACGCCTACCCTCTCCCAGCGGAATTCGCCGCCCTCCTGCACCACTCTCCACAGATCATAGTCGGCTGTGGCCCTGTCTCCAGCCTCGTTCAGTATTATCCACCCTGTAGCGCCGAAGGTGTTTCTAGCAACTATAGGCAGTAGGCTCTTTACGGCCTCGGCGTCGTATGCCCCGGCCATCAGTATAGTCTCAACCAGCACCCAAACCTCATCGTATGCTGCGAGGGCGTAGGTGTCGGGCTCGCGGCCTATCTGAGCCTTAATCCTGGCAACTACGTCCTCGAACTTCTCGCTTCTGGTTGCGGCGAATATCGGGTTGATGAAAGCTGTGTCAATAGCGAACTGGGCTGCTACTGGTTCTCTGAGAAGCTCATCCAGCAGCGCCGTGCCGTCGCTACCATACCACCTCACCTGCCTTAGAACTTCAAAGTCGGCTGCCTTGACGAACAGGTCCACTATCTCCGCGAAGGATATAACCAGAACGCCTACAGCGTCAGCGCCGTACTGGTCTACCGCCGCCTGAACCTTATCAGCTAGAAGGCTGGGCTCTGCTGTGAAGCCCTTCCTCTCAACATCCTCGGGGGAGTATCTTATCCCCTCGTCAACCTCTATGCCCAGAGCCTCTAGAGCATCCTTGGTTGCTTTATCTAAGCCATCGCCCCAAGCGTCTCCACGCCATATAGGTACTACATACTTTATCCCGTCCTGCTGTATAACCTTGGCTATCGCTTTGCTCTGTATAGTATCGTCTGGGCAGAACCTGAAGATGAAGTCATCGGGTATAGCCAGCTCAGGCGCTGTTGAGGATTGGCTGACTAGAAGTAGCTTGTTGGAGTCCGCGAATCCCTTAAGGTTCCTCACCTCAGCGCTGGTCTGCGGGCCTATGAATATCTTAATCCCCTTAGCGGCCATGGTCTGGAGCTTCTGCAGCGCTACGTCGGGCTTGGTCTCGGTATCCTCAACCTCCACCCTAACCCTATACGGCAGGCCACTAGCCTCCAGCCAGGCGTTAACGTCCTGAACAGCCAGTTCAATAGCCACCCTGCTGTTCTCCCCGTAAGAAGCCAAAGAGCCTGTCAGAGGCAGCAAAGCGCCTATAACTATCTCATCAGGCAAGCCGCCGGCCGCCTGCGTTACTGTACGCTCAACGGTCTGCGTCACGGTCTCCCTGACCGTAGTGGTTATAGTTACAGCGCCCTCCTCCCCAACCGTCTTGGTTACCGTTTGGAAGACGGTCGTAGTTACTACCTCAGGCACCGCAGCCGGTCCTGGGATGGCGAAGGCGCCTATGACGACGCCTAGGATCAGTGCGACGACTATGCCTGCTGCAGCCACTGCTGTTGATAATCCGTAAATCCTCCCGTCTTTCATCTCCTTATATCCCCTCTCGTATTTGTTTAGTTTTAGGGTTGTTTGTAGCATATTAATATAATCAAAAAACTGGTTTAAAATTTTTATAGAATAAACCCTAAGAAGCAATATATGCTATTCTCATGCGGTTTGGTAATATTCATAAACTAGTTGTGGATGTAGTTTTGGCGATATGGTGGTTGTTTTTCCACCTATTGTTAGGGAGGCTATAATCTTCTCAAGCTTACTAACTTTACTGAGCACAGGCCTTACCTTAACTTACATGACTTCCCGCGTCCCTAATTTCGCCCATGGGTCTTTCGCTACTATCGGAACTTATGTCTCGTTGGTGGCGTTTAGGCTCTTCTCCCTCTCTCCCTATCAGTTCATTCCAGTAGCTTTCGTGCTGGCTGGCGTCGTCTCCTTCATCCTTTATAAGGCCATCCTAAGGCCCTTAGCTAGGAAAGGCGCCTCAACAATACTGCTGATGATAGCAACGATAGCATACGACATGCTGCTGATAGCAGCGCTTAACATAACAGCCGACTTCCTGAGCAGAAACTACAAAGTAACATCCCGTTACTTCTCGTTGAAGTCAGCCGACATAAGGATAGAGAACATACCTATGGTTTTCTACGCAGCTCCTCTGGTTACCGCCATAGTTATAGTGGCCTTATACCTGCTGCTTACCAGGACCAAGTTCGGCGTGGCTATGAGGGCAGCCATAGAGAATCCATCCCTAGCGGGTGTTGTTGGGATAAACGTGGACCTAGTTTATTCTGTTTCATGGTTCTTGGCAGGCGGCCTCGCTGGAGTAGCCGGGTTGTTGATGGCTTTATGGTTCATAGGAAACCCAGACCTGGGGACTATACTTCTTATTAGCATATTCACAGCCAGCATAGTGGGTGGGTTGATGAACATATACGGAGCCTTCTTGGGAGGCTTCCTAGTAGGCTTCGCAGAAGTCCTGGGGACGGCCAACCTAGCTAGGGCAGTAGGGGTTTGGATTGTTCCATACAGGCCCGTTATACCCCTGCTGATCCTCGTTATAACCCTCTTAACGATACCCGGGGGGATAAGCAGCATAAAGTTTGAGAGGTTTATTGGGAGGGTGAGGAAGGGTGGTTTTTGACACAGGAGTGGTTATACTGGTCTCCAGCATAGCTGCTTTCTTCGGGCTTTACCTAATCGTTAACCTCAGCCTCAACTTGGAGTTCGGATACACGGGGATACCGAACTTCGGGAAGATGCTAGTGGTATTAGGTGGGGCGTATATAGCAGGTTACCTACCAGGCCGGCTTCTGCTCAGCATGGCTCAGATAGACCCCAGCCTAGACTACATAGCTGATAACGCCCTCATAGTAACGAGCATCAACAGCTTCCTCAGGTCCTTCCCGGCCTTGGGTATTGGTATACTTCTCCTCACTATTCTGATAGGGGCTGCTGTAGGCGCTGTCCTTGGCTTCGTAGCAGCATATCCGGC
>DQVM01000055.1 GCA_015661775.1 Candidatus Caldarchaeum subterraneum
AGCCCGAACCCTATGGGCCCGTGTTTTAATCCGAATGTTCCAGCCATTCCGCAGCACATACCCGTTTCTTTGACTTCTATCTCTAATCCGGCCTCCCTGAGTAACGCTATGCTATACTTACCTGAAGACAAGCTCCTCTGGTGGCAGGGGATATGGAAACCAACACGGCCTTTTAACTCTCTCTCAACCCTAACCACCCCCCTGTTATAGAGCATCCAGATATACTCCATAACTTCGTAAGTTTTAGAAGCAACAATTCTAGACCTCTCGTCAAAATCCAGTAACTTAGGATATGTCCACTTAAGGGTGTAGGTTGCTGTAGGCTCTATACTAACAATATCATACCCCTTCTCAGCATAGGGATATAGATTATCAACATTATACGCCGCAACCTCAGCAGCCTTCTTAAGGTCTCCATAAGATATGTATGGATAGCCACTCGATTTCTGAGGAGGGACAAGAACATCAAAACCAGCTCTATCAAGTATGTCCACAACAGCTACAGCGAGCTCCGGCTTCACATAATTGGCAAAGAAATCAACGAACAAAACAACTTTCTTTTCATAACCTTTCTCCTTATAATTCCTCCTATACCACTTTATGAACGTCTCCCGTCTAAACTCAGGTAGTGGCCTGTTACGCTCTATACCTAGAAGCTTCTCCATCAGTATTCTAGTTATTTTTCTTTTTGCAAGCCAATTCCATATAGGAGCTACGTTACTCATTAAAGGTGCAAAACTTTCATAACTCTCCAAAACCCGGTTAACTCTGAGCTGGCCGTGCATATTGACATCCAGCTCCTTAACTCTAGCAATCATCATGGGGATATCTATATCAGCTGGGCATATCTCCTTACATAAACCGCATGAAATACATAAGTGCGCAAACTTAGCTTTATCCAATCCATGAACATTAGCCGTCCACGGTATCCCTATAGGACCGGGGTATATGTAGCCGAATACATGACCAGTTGCAGCTCCATACGGCGCGCAAATATTCATGCACGCCCCACATCTTATGCAGTAAAGCGCTTCCTTAAACCACTTATCTTCCCTCATACTAGAACGGCCGTTATCGAGTATAACTATGTGCAATTCCCGTTTTTCATCACCTGCAATCGGTGAACGGCCTGTTATTATTGATACGTAGGTTGTTGTCCTCTGCCCTGTAGCGCTTACTGCATGGCCACGTATAAGCGGCAGCGCATCCTCTATCTTCTCAACAATCTTCTCCATTCCCATCAAAACTATATGAACCTTAGGTATGCTTGTTACTAGCCGGCCGTTTCCTTCATTAGTTTCTATAATTACAGAGCCCGTCTCGGCTATCGCTACATTAGCTCCAGAAACCCCTACTTCAGCGTTCAGGAAAACCGTCCTAAGCTTTTTCCTGACAAAATTCATAATAGAACTTATGTCTTTATCCACAGACTCGGAATATTTCCTAGAAAATGAGACGGCAACTTCCTCAGCTGTTTTATGTATTGCGGGAAAGACTAGATGTACAGGCTTCTCCCGTGCAACTTGTATAACCCACTCTCCCAAGTCGGTTTCGTAAACTTGATAACCAGCTTCTTCAAAGGCTTCGTTAAATTCTATCTCTTCACTAGTTAACGACTTAGACTTAATTATTATCTTCCCGCCTATTCTCTTAACCACATCCATTATGTAGCTTATTGCTTCATCCCCGTTCTTCGCTACGTAAACCTTAGCTCCACGTTTCTCAGCTTCTTTAATAAATCGATTGAGCAATTCACCCATATTCTCTATACTTTTCTCTTTTATCCTACGTATCTCATGTCTATATAGGTTGAAGTCTTCGAATTCTCGTATTGTAGCAGCCCTACCGTCTCGGCCCCTCTTCATAGCGTTATACAACGCCATAGAGCGTTCCTTTTGCTGTAAAGCTTGTGAAAGCCTCCGTATCAATATCTTATACGTTTCTGAATTCACGTCAACTCTCACCAAAGATAATTACATGAACTTGATGAGGGCCATGAACACCTAGGACAAGCTTAAGCTCTATATCCCCGGTTCTACTCGGCCCGCCTATGAATGATATCACGCAGTTTCCCCTCTTCATTATTGTTTCTCTAATAGAATCTGCTACATCCTCAAACCTACCAATTATCTTATCACGTCTAACCAAGGATATATGCAGCTTAGGAAGTGAGGATACAAGCCTATCCTTATCATCTTGCGTTATCTCCACTACCGCCCCAACATCAGCTACTGCAAACTCAGCTACGCTAACCCCCGCATCAGCTAAATTTATAACTCTAGAAACCTCAGACCCTAAATTATCTTCAAGCTCTATTACTTGTATGCCCGCATTAGTCATACGTTCCTCCAACCTCCTACGATACTCCTCCGGCATATCTGCCAAAACAACTTTAGAGACGTTCTGGCCTATAAGAACCTGAGAAACCACCAAACTAGCCCTATCAAAATCACTTACTTCATATACTTTCCCAGCCTGCTGTTCAAATCTAAACTTGAAAACTTCAACAGGATCTTCAACATCTTGGAGCACGACTAAGCCCCATGCTAATGAGCTTAATGCTGGAATATTAAACATAACTTCTAACACGCCATCTAGGTTTGTACACCTAGATATGTCTGAGCGAATAAAAATAGAAAGTGGCCATTAATGTTATTAAGATTGTAAATTAATTTAATTTCTCTTTTTAATCCTTTACCACATAAGATAATCTAGTATAGAGGTCATGTATTATTCCAGTTATTCCCCGCGGTACGCGGATAGAAATTATTATCAGCATAGCGCCTGTCATAATCTTCCAAGTTAATAGGGTGTTTAGTGAGATCATTTCTATTATATTGAAGATGAATATTCCTACAACAGGGCCTATTAGATAGTCTTGGCCCCCCAGTATTATTGGTATCAGTATACGTAGGGAGTATAACCAATCAGAAAACCCAGGGTGTATTGCGCCGTTTAATATTGCAAAAACTCCTCCTGAGAGGCCGCAGAAGAATCCCGATACTGTGAATATAACCCACTTATGTCGCCTGACATTAATTCCTATAAACTCTGTTCTCTCAGGATTAAGCTTAATAGACTTCATAACAAGACCGAATGGTGATTTTAGTATTATCCAACAGGTGGTTAGTGTAAATAGAAATAAAACTACTATAAAGTAATAGTAAAACTGAAAGAGGAAATCTATTCTAGTTATTGCTATAGTATCGTATCCTAGTATTATTGGTTTCTTAACATACACCCCCGAAGCGCCTCCCGTAATGTTAAAGTTTCTAACAAGGAGAGACCATACGACTTGAGCTATTGCAAGCGTGAAGATGGAGAAGTATATTTTATTTAGTTTAGAAGCTATGTAACCTACTATAAAGGAAACTAGAGAAGCAGCACCCACTCCAGCCGGTAGCAATATAGCAATCTCCCTAAAATCATACCAAAACATAGTAAGTGCTATTGTATAGGCTCCTATTCCAAAGTAGGCAGCATGCCCAAGAGACAGAAGACCCATATTACCAACCAGCAGGTTAAGACCTAAACACGCTATAGCAATAACTAGACTATAGCTTACGAAGGTAATCCATATAGGGCCTGCGGCAGGCGGGATTATAAAAAGAGCAACAACTAAAGCTAAGGTAAAAAGCAAATGCCACCTCAAACCAGTTAAAGAACTCATCCAAGAGAAACTCATATAAATTATATACCTTATAAATACTTATTTTAAAGGGAGACAAAAACAATACCAGAAAGGAAAAATGAGCAAATACGACCCAAGGCCTTTTGAATTATCAATAACGCAAGGGCCTAGAGTTCTTGCTAAGGGGACAAAGAGGATTAAACGTAAAGTAACTTGGAAGTTCAATTTAACAGCCGTATCTACAATTGCAGATCTTCTACGCACCACATTAGGGCCCATGGGATGTCATAAACTATTTAATGATATGTACGGTGTCTTAACCCTCTCGGGAGACGGTAATGTTATACTGAGTAAACTTGAGACAGACAATCCTGTCGTTAAGCTTATAGTAGAAATGGGCAAGTCAATAAACAGCGAGGTAGGTGACGGAGTTACCTCAGCGGTAGTATTAGTAGGCGCTTTAATTGAAAATGCTGCAAAACTCTACCAACAAAAAGTACATCCAAGCATTATAGTGTCTGGATATAGTAAAGCTGCGCGAAAAGCCTTAGAAATCCTTAGAAAAAACGCGGTAGAAATAAATCTGAATGATAGGAGAATGCTGCTCAGTATAGCAAGAACCACATTAGATAAGCAACTTATAGGACTAGACTCGGAGTATCTAGCACAACTTACGGTAGATGCTGTAGTTAGGATAATGAATTATAAAAATTGGAATGGTCGTCTAGATCCTCTAGATGACATACAGCTCATCCCTAAAGCAGGTGGAGAGGTAAAGGATTCCCAGTTGATAGACGGAGTAATAATAAATAAGATGTTAAAACATCCTCTTCTCCCCCGACGTATTGAAAACGCCCGTATAGCTTTGATAGATAAGCATATGCGTGTTGAAAAGACAAAGAGCTGGGCTGAGCTTAGGATAAACAGCCCAAAG
>DQVM01000047.1 GCA_015661775.1 Candidatus Caldarchaeum subterraneum
GCCCTGTATTATGGGTGGGTGTGCTGGCGGCATACTACGAGCTGGGAGGCCCTGCGATATGGCGTTTTGAAGTAAAAGATCTTGTGGGGGCGTATTATGAGATACCACTCCCAGGGATATGAATCCCAGGAACTCAAGTAAACCCGCTATAACCCCTAGGAGAGGTATCTCATAATACGCCCCCACAAGCTCTTTTACTTCAAAACGCCATATCGCAGGGCCTCCCAGCTCGTAGTATGCCGCCAGCACACCCACCCAGAATACAGGGCCTATGAACGTCCCTATGATTATCGCCTTCTTCACCCAAGGCTTAAGATTCAAGCCTGGGAGGAGCATAGCAGCTATTATGATCAACGCCGACCACCACGCCGCGTGGGCGTGGCTTACTTTCTGCCAGAATGGAGCCAACTGGCCCCATGCCAGATACCACCATACAGCTACCATGCCTATTAGCGTCCCCGCGCCTATTGATACTATCCCAGCTACGAAGAGAGGGATGTTCAACCCGAGTTTAATCTTATCACTAGCCAACCCTGGTCCCCGATATACTGTATAATCAACACGATATTTAATGCTTCATCTACACTTAGATGAAGACTCATACAACGCTATGCATGTGAGTTAAAATTTTTACAGGTGTAGGTGTTATGTTATTTCTCTGGTGCTAGGGTTTTGCGTAGCAGGTCTTTAAAGAGCAGGTTATCAGCCTCTACGCATATCCTGGCGTTGGGCTGGCCTTTCGTGAAAGGAACTGAGGAGCCCCGCATTATCGTGTCTGAACGGTCTATGTAGAGTAGCCTATCCTCAACCCTCTTAGCAACCTCACCCTCCAACGCTACAGCCATAGCTAGAGGATCTGGGAGGAAAATCCTCCCCAGCCCTTGGCGGCTGCTGTACTCCAGCAGCTGCGATGTTACCTGTTTGAAGAAACTAGCCTCCTCAGTCCCTAAAGCGGCTAGGGCTTCCCGCTCCTCGAAGGATATCGCACCGGCCTCTAGGGTTAGGTCCCAGCCTATGATAAGGGGGTTGAACCCAGATTGGAGAATGACATGCACAGCCTCAGGGTCTACCCACCAGTTGAACTCTGCGACGGGTGTTATGTTTCCCCTCATGGAGGGTGAGCCCCCCATTACTATAAGCTCCTTGATTTTAGAGGGGAGCTCGGGGTCTATGCATGTTGCCACAGCTATGTTGGTTAAAGGCCCTAAAGCAACCAGCGTATATTCACCAGGCCTGGAGTTTATCAGCTCAACCAAAGCGTAGGCGGCGTGCTTCTCCTCAGGCTTCTTACCAGGCTCGGGGAAGAAGCTGTTCCCCATCCCATCCCTTCCATGTACGTCGTAGGCGTGGCTCCAGCTCCGCAGCGCCAGGGGTTTCTTACATCCGGGGTAGACCGGGATATCGTAATCCGAGAATCGTTCAACCACGTATAGGGCGTTCCTCACGTGGGTGTTGAAGTCAACGTTGCCGCAGACCACGGTTATAGCGTCAACCTTAACTTCCCCGCTCTTCAAAGCCATCAAAAGGGCAATCGCATCGTCGCTGGCCGTGTCGGTGTCTATTATCAACGGCTTCACATACAATACGTGAGGAGCAAGGTTAAAAAACATAGAGGTTAACGCTGGGCTGCTAACCCGCTTAAGGAGATAATAGCAACGTTAAATCTCCGCAAGCAGGTTAATGGCCTGGGGATAGGGTTGGAGCGCTTCAACCTTATAGTTACCTGCCTACGTGGCCAGGAGCCTGTCGCAGCTTCGGAGCTGGCTGACCTGCTTCGGGAGATGGGAGACCCCGAGCCTGTGGTTAACGTAACTAAAGTGGCGGGGCTGCTTACCGCTGAGACCTCCCTAGACCCGTTTAAGGTTGTTGAGCAGCTCCGTAAAATGCTTGAGGATGAGCCTTGGAAGGTGGGTTACGTGATGCGGGTCATCCCTGTGGAGGAGGTGGTGGAGACTAGGCTGGAGAGGATAGCTGAGGCTGTCGAGAGGCTTGCTGTTAAAATCCCGGAAGACGCTACGTACAGGGTTACTGTCGAGAAACGCCACACCCAGCTGAGCAGCAGGGATATAATAGAGGCGGCGGCCAAGAGGGTGGAGAGGAGAGTAAACCTAGAGAACCCGGATTGGATAGTGTTGATACAGGTGATAGGAGGGGTAACGGGGGTTGCGGTCATAAAACCAGGCCAGATAGTTAGTAGCATGAAGAGGCAGTAGCTACTCTGTCTCAGGGCCTAGGATTCTGTTGGCCGCTATATCAGCCATAGCTACTGCGTATCCAGCTACTCGTCTCAGCTCCCTTCCTATCAACAAAATCGTTACCGCCTTGTCGGTCTCCTTAACGGTCTCTAGGGTTTTGCGGTTCAGCTCCTCATCCAGCTCCCTAACCCTGTGCATGTTATCAGTCGTCTCAAGCACTTTGGCTATGTCCTTCTCCAAGAAAGCCTCCACCGATTTTACGCTCATCCCATAAGCTATCCCCGACATGTTCTGTATTATATCCAGCAGGGTTTTCTCCTCTAGCGGCTTGCCGTATCTTGCTATGTGCCGTGCCACGTATAGGCTGTGGTATACCGCCCTGCTCAAGTCCCTTGCCAAGACAGCGTAGGTTATCAGTTCCCTGCTGTTGTTTACACCACTTCTATAAGCTACTTGGGGGTTCATGCTGCATAGGGCTATCTGCCTTATAACCCTCCTGTATATCCTCAGTATCTCAGACTCCCTCTCCACCACCTCGCGGGCCATCTCTATATTCCCCTCCACAACAGCCCTAACTGCGTCGCGTTGAACAGCCAAGACCATGCTGTGCATGTTTTTTATCACCTCATCCAAGGTTATGTCGTCGAACTCTCCTGAGACCGAGAAGACCACGCTCCTCTCATCCTCCCTCACTATGTCTATGCCCGGCAGGTCCATCCTAACCGCTCTCAGCTGTCTTTTGCCATCTGCTGAAATAGGTGAGGAGGAGCTGACCACTATCTCGTCAAGCCCCTGCATGTAGTAGGTCCATATCATGTAGATTACGTGCTGCACATCCTCTACGGCGTCTAGGTTTAACTCGGTCCTCTTCTTGGAGCTGAGGATGGCCGTTGATACTATCCTGAGCGAGGGCCCGTCCTCGGATATGAAGAGCTTGGAGCCTTTCCTGAGCCTCTGCTTGCTAATCCACCACCGGGGTATGGTTAACGTAAAGCTGCCTCCCTTAATCAGCTGCAGGTTCCTGACGGTGGGCTTGCTTATATTAGACCTTCCCAAACCCAGCTCACTAGCTCATAAAAATTATCTCAGGCATGTAAATCTTAATTTTCATTTCTTTTGGGTTGAGGGTTCTCCGGATAGTTATATAATTTCTACATAAATAATAGAAACAACTTAATGCTTATAAACATGCTAAAACATCTACAAGGCATGCAAATCGACAGGCCGAATGAAACACCCAACATATTCCCCGGAAACTGGGACGTCGTAACACAGGAGCTGCTGAAGACATACGAGGCTTGGTTCAAGCAAAACTGGGGGCCTGTTGAGCTTCCTTGGGACGAGCTGAACCGGGAGAACTTCGACCAAGACCAGGCGGTGGCTCAGGCGTATTGGATGGCCAAGCTTGCTTTATTCGAGAAGTCAGGGATAGGAGCGTTCAGCCTCGCAACCCTGCAGGCAGCTAGGTATAACATGGAGGACCCTACGAAGAAGTTCCTAGCAGGCGTAACGTACGATGAGTGTAGGCATGACGAGATATGCAGGAGGGCATGCAACAGGCTCTGCCCCGGATTCCCATACAAGTTCAAACCAAAGACAACGCTAGAGGAGAAAGCCCTACGCAACATACAGGTCCTATACGACAACGGTAAACGTTACTGGAGCGCCTTCGAGAAGGTCTGGGAGAAGTACCCCCTTGAGCTTATCTTCAGCAGCTTCTTCTTCGCAGAGATAGGTGCGCAGCTGATCTTCAAAACCGTAGCTGAGAAATCAAGGCTAAGCGTCTACACCCAAGCCTTCAACAACATAACCAAAGACGAGTCAAGACACCTAGCCGGAACCCTGGCTTTGCTGGATAGGCTGGCCAAGGAGATGCCTAAGGAGCATAAGCTCATGATAACCAGGCAGATGAAACACGGCTTCATCTACCTCTCACCCCTACTCTTCAAACCCATGCCCGAGTTCTGGAAACTCCCAGACGACTTCCTAGAGTGGGACCAGAGACTAGAGGAGAAAGCCTACGAAGCAGGCCTGGGCGTACCTACCGCTGAGGAGAAAGCAGAGAGATGGTATAAGGCGATTGAGCAGCATAGGAAGAAGCTGGAAAGCCTAGAGGTTCCGGTACCTGCTATAAAGGAGGTCGGCGTAGACGGCGTGGACGTGCCTGTGAAGAAGGGAGATAACATAGTGGCAACCCCCCTGTAGAGATTATTATTCTCTTTATTATTTTGTTTCAGCCTATATATAGGTTGAAGGTTATATATCCCGCATAGACGAAGCTGCGGAGCGATGAATACAGCGGCCAAAGGGGTTGAGCGGAAAGCAAGCTTGGAGGTTGCGCTGCTTATAGTAATGGCAGCCCTTACCGCAGTCGCCACAGTGTTTATCAACATCCCCTTCGCCCCTACAAGAGGCTACTTCAACATAGGCGACTCCATGGTTATGTTCTCGGGTCTTCTTCTAGGAAGTAGGCTAGGCTTCCTAGCGGGTGGGATAGGCTCAGCTATAGCGGATATAATTCTCGGGTACTTCTTCTTCGCACCTTTGACGCTGTTCATCAAGGGGCTTGAGGGGTTCGTAGCGGGGTTTGGGAAGGGTAGGGGAGTGTCTTATCAAGTAGCTTCAGTAGCTGCGGCTGCTGCTGTTATGCTGACAGGCTACTTCGCAGTCGAGCTGCCTCTCTTCGGGTTAGGGGCTGCGTTAGCGGAGCTGATAACAGTTAACAGCCTCCAGGTAACCTTCGGGGCCGTGATAAGCCTAGCTTTGGTAAACGCTATACGCAGGGCATACCCGGCTGTGGAGAGCTACCCAATCCCAAAGCCGAAAACCAAGGAGATAACGGTAACAGCGGTGGTCTCAGTCGCTGCTTTAGCCCTAGTAACGGCTACATACGCCTTAACTGGTGCAGTAGCTTAACCCCGGCATTAGGTATATTTACGTGGAGGAGCTGCGGTATGAATCGGCATGAAGAGCAGTAGGAAAACCTATCCCGTCGACTCCACGAAATCCCCCAGGTTTGCAGGGGTATCCACATTCGCCAGACTCCCATACTCCAGGGATTTGACGGACGTTGACGCTGTTTTCGTGGGCATCCCCTTCGACGACGCCACCACCTTCAGGCCGGGAGCTAGATTCGGCCCTAAGGGGGTTAGGGAGAACTCCCTCCTCCTACGGCCCTACAACCCTGCGCTGAACGTTAAACCCTTCGACGTGCTTAACGTAGTTGACTACGGGGATGTAGACGTTGTTCCGGGATATATAGAGGATACATATACTAGGGTTGAGCGGGAGTTCTCCAAACTCGCTGAGGAGAATATAACTCCCCTAACCTGCGGCGGAGACCATTCAATAACCCTCCCCATACTGAGGATGCTTAGCAGGAGATATGGAAAGCTATCCCTGGTCCACGTAGACGCCCACCACGACTGCTGGGATGAATACTTCGGAAAGAAGTATAACCACGGCACGGTCTTCAGGAGGGCGTTGGAGGAGGGGTTGATAGAGCCTCGGAGGTCGATTCACATAGCCCTACGGGGCCCGCTCTTCAGCGAGCATGACTACGGGGAGGTAAGGCGGATGGGATATAGCATAGTTACCATGCAGGATATAAGAGAGAACGGGTTAGACGCTGTAATCAGGAGGGTGAAGACGCTGGTAAGGCCACCGGCCTACCTGAGCTTCGACATAGACGCCTGCGACCCCTCCGTGGCGCCTGGTACAGGAACGCCTGAGGTGGGGGGTTTGCTTGCGCACGAGGCACTAGAGCTTATACGGGGCTTCGCGGGGATAGAATTCATAGGGTTTGACTTGGTTGAGGTTTCTCCTCCATACGACCACGCAGGCATAACTGCGATGCTGGCAGCTAACCTTCTCTACGAGTTCCTCTCCCTAACTGCGTTAAGGAAGAGACAAACACCTACTTCTGGAGAGACTTTATGAAGCTCTCAGTAGGTATTGCGGGTAAGCTCATTATCTTCACCGTCCCCCTCTCACCAAGTTTAACAGATATCCTGGCAACAGTTTCATTATCAGGAGCCTCTATTATCGTAAGAAAGTCATAAGGCCCAAGCAGCGCGTACTGGTCAACTATCTTAGCCCCCATCCCCTCCACCTCCTTATTCACCTCAGTTATACGCGTGGGGTTCTCCGCTATCGTCTCGAGACCCTTATCGGTTAGAGTTGAGAGGAGAATGAATCTAGGCATGTGTTTAGTTTACGAGGTTAAACTATAAAAGATTTTCTTATCAACGACGTTGGCGCATTTCCTTAGATTGCTGAGATATGCTTGACCACCAGGACTAGGAATAGGTGTATCATTCCAGTTACGTAGAGGGCTCCTGTTAAGGCTATGTGCAGCAGTAGCCAGTTTTTGAATATCCTACGCCAGCCCGGTGAGATTTTACCGTAGATATACTTTCCGAAGGCTCCGCTGATTACTAGGATGAAGACGAGCCACGCAGCTATCCCCTGGGCGCCTACCAGCCCCTGTATCCCCATCCCGGCGTAGATGCTTGTAAAGGGGTTTGCGTATCTGAATGCGAAGGGAAACCCTGAGTGTATTAGGATTAAAACTCCCCCTGCTATTGTTAAGTAGCAGTGCATATCCAGTAGTTTTTTGGAGTGTCTTTGGGAGAGTTTGAAGCTGTATACCTGGCCTGCTAGTAGTAGGATTGTTCCTATGAATGCCAGCCTATACCCAATCCACCCCCCTCCCCGTATGTCCAGCAACAGCGAGTATGCCGACTTAATAGGCGTGGCCAACGCAGGAGTAGCTAGGAGTAGGAAGTAGGATACCGAAGCTATTAGGATGGCGTTGACAACTACTCTCACTATACTTGGCAAGTTCTACTCAACTACCCCTATTGGCATGACGTAGACCGGGACCTCAGGGTCTGGGAGGGAGAGTATACGCTTAATCTCCGACTCGTAGAAAGCTCCTATAACCGTCCCCCCTAGGCCTAGGGCTGTGGCTTGTAGATAGACATTCTGGGCAGCGTGTCCGGATTCTTGGAAGACATACTGCCAAGCCCTGCCTCCATACTTTACGCTTGTCCTCTCAAACACGGCTGTGAAGACGAGGTTTACAGCAGCTGCTCCCACCCACTCCTGGTCAACGCAGGCACGCATCAGCTCCACGCTCCTATCACCTTTAACAACCTGCTGCAGGACGTGGCGGTGCGGCCTGTAGTGGTAGCAGCCTGCCTCCAGCCCCTCCACCCCACCATCCTTAACGACAGCGTAAAGCTCAAGGGGGTATAAACCACCTGCCGAGGGTGCGCTTCTAAGGCCTACCCATAGGTTAGGCTCCGTAACCCCCTGAGCTGCCCATAGAAGCTGGCCAAGCTGCGGAAGGGTTAGTGGCTTTCTCTTATACTCCCTTCTGGACCTCCTTCTGTATATAGCCTCTTCAACCGATATGCTTCCAGTCAGCCGGGGTGGGGGGAGCTGAACCTCAGCTCCTGTGTAGGTTATCTCACTCCTAGCTTCACGTCTATTGACTGGAATAATTGATAAGATGCCCAGCAGACCAGCAGCGCCGCCTCCGGTGAGCAGGGCGAGTAAAACCCCGCCCCTTATGAAGCGTCTCCTACCTATCTTGAGCATCCTAAGATACGTATACTAAGTGGTTTGAGAAATATATTTACAAGAATCAACTGGGTGGTGGGTCTTTATCCTCTTATTGTTTTTACGGTTTTCATGAGCGTTTTTACCCTGTTAATGTCTATTGGGTTCCAGAATTTTCCGTCTTGCCTCAGGTAGGAGCCTACTATGGCCCCGTCTGCGTATGTTAGTAGCTTCTCAGCGTTTTCAGGGTTTAGGCCGCTTCCTACTAGAACAGGTAGGGAGGTGGATTGCTTAGCTTTTATCACCTTCTCAACGGGGGTTTCAGCTCCTGTCCTCGTCCCAGAGACTATCACCGCATCTGCGTCGAAGAACTCCACATCCTTTACCTGCTCCTCAAAGGGCCTGTCGCTTATGATGAAGTGGCTTCCATGCTTCACCATCACGTCTGCGAATACTTTTACATGGTCAGCCCTTAGGCTTGCTCTGTATCTTAATGCCTTATGCGCCACCGCCTCCACGAAGCCCTCGTCGGCTATGTATGCGTTGGCCCACTCAGCGGCCCTTACCCACCTAGCCCCTGATGCCACGCATGCAGCTATTGCAGGGATTACGCCATTCGCTAGGCAGCACACCCCAGTAGGCAGGCCTGTAGCCTTCCTAACCTCACGGGCCACAACAGCCAAGATAGAGCTGGTCTCATGCCCTATATCATCAGGCTTAAGATACGGGTAATCCCCTATATTCTCCACCTGCAGACCATCCACATCCCCTCCCTTAAGAACCTCAGCATCCCGCAGGGCATAGTCAATAATCTCCTCCACCTCCATACCCCTGTAGCGGGGTGCTCCGGGGAGAGGGGGGAGGTGGATCATCGCGATTATAGGCTTTGGGTTCTTGAAAAGCTCGTTAAGTGCGTTAGGTTTCAACGGTAGCTGGGTGTTTGGCATGCTACTCAACACTTTTGGATGCTATAAAATTCTTTTCACGTCATCCGGTATCCTGCCCCCAATCACGGATGCTGCTAAAGCCCCCAGCTTGCTGGCCGTCTCCCCGCATCTCCTTAGGGAGGAGCCTCTCAGAAGCTCGTAGATGAACCCAGCTACAAAGGCGTCTCCAGCACCTGTGGAGTCAACTGAACTAGATTCGTAACTATCTATAGCTATGGAATCCCCGTCTGGGGTTGTTACCTCACAGCCCAACCGGCCTTTCTTCAATACTATGATACACCCCAGCTCCTCCGCCAGCTGCTCTACAGAGCCTAAACCAACGCTTCCCCTGATTATGTTAAACTCATTAGTGTTCATGAAGACGTAGTTGAAGCTTGATAGGGTTTTAGTGATTTCATGTTTGTTAAGCTCTGCTAGGGGTCTGCATAGGTCTAGTGTTCTGGTTATGTCTCCTCTTATCTCCTCCAGCAGCCTAGCTGTGGCTTCCCTTTGGCTTCCCTCAGCTAAGCTATAGCCGGATACGTGAATCAGCTCTGCCCCTGCTAATGTTGTTATGTCTATTTTGCTGTATTCCATGTATTTGTTGGCTCCTCTGAAGGCTAGCATGGTCCTCTCACCCTCTACAACCGCTACGTATGTTACCCCCGTGGGCTCCCGGCTTGTTCGCTGGATTAACGTGGTATCAACCCCTTTTTTACTCAGCTCCTCCACCAGCATCTCACCTACCGCATCATCACCAACGCAACCTACCAAAAGAACATCAACCCCCAGCACCGCTAAGGCGTGAGCCACGTTAGCAGCCGAACCCCCTGGGGCCAGGGACGCCTTCCCAGCTATGCTCTCGCCTCCCAAACCAGGTAAATCCCTGTGAAACGCTATAATATCCAAGTTAATATCCCCCACAACCCCCACCCTAGGCTTAGCCTCCATCAACAAACAAAAGGCATAGTCCTTCTTTATTCCTTTCCCCATAAGGAGAAATATATCAAGCCTAAGCAGCTGAAGAAAGGGTATGAAGGTGTATCAGGAGCTTCTGGAACAAGCCTTCAAAGCTACCCGCCTCTCCTACGCACCCTACTCTAGGTTTAGGGTTGGGGCAGCGTTGCTGACGGAGGATGGAGCTGTCGTAACGGGATGTAACGTTGAGAACGCCAGCTACGGGTTGAGTAACTGCGCAGAGAGGACAGCGGTCTTCAAAGCTGTATCTATTGGAAAGCGTAGGTTCAAGGCAATAGCCGTGGTATCCAACAGGAGGAATCCAGTCTACCCCTGCGGGGCATGCAGGCAGGTGCTGCGTGAGTTTAACAAGGACATAACCATAGTAGTAGCGAATAGGCGAGGCAGGGTGATGAAGACCAGCCTCTCTAAGCTTCTTCCGAAGAGCTTCGGCCCAGAAGACCTAGGGAGGAGACGACGTGGATAAGATTTAAACACCAAAAAGCTCTCATGCCAAGTAGGTATGGCGTTGAAGCTGATAATAGACACCGACACAGCGGGGGATGACACTATATCCCTGCTCCTGGCCCTCAAATGGCCTGGGGTGAGGCTGGAGGCCGTTACGGTAGTCTGCGGCAACGTAGAGTTCTGGCAGGAGGTTGAGAACGCCCTATACACCGTTGAGCAGTTCTCCAGCTACTACGTCCCAGTCTACCCCGGATGCGATAAACCCCTCCTCAAAAGCTGGAGATACGCAGACTACGTCCACGGGAGAGACGGTATGGGGGAGAACTACTTCCCGAAAGCAAGGCAGAGGCCCGAAAACCAACACGCGGTCCAAGCCCTTATAGAGATGGTGAACTCAAGCCCCGGGGATTATACGATAATAGCCCAAGGCCCTTTGACCAACATAGCAACGGCGATACGCATGGATAGGGAGTTCGCCAAAAATATCGGAAAACTCTACATAATGGGAGGCTACGCAGATGGCTTCGGAAACATAACACCGGCGGCAGAGTATAACTTCTGGGTAGACCCAGACGCAGCGAAGATTACGCTACACGCAGGGATTAAACCCGTCTTGGTGGGGTGGGATATAGCGGTTAAGTATAGTGTTGTGAGCGAGGATATGCATAGGGAGATAGCCGGGTGGGGGACTAAGGAGGCTGATTTCTTCGTAAAGGTGAACAGGAAGGTTGTAGAGTTTGAGAAGAGGGTAGTAGGCCTAGCTGGTAGTACGCATCCAGATACAATAACAACAGCAATAGCAATAGAGCCTAAAGTCGCCAAGAGGATAGAACCAAGATACGTTGACGTAGAAAACCAGAGCGAACTCACAAGGGGAATGGCAGTAGTAGACCACCTAGGGGTGCTTGGGAAAGAGCCCAACACGGAGGTATGCTACGAAGCGGATGAGAAGCTCTTTAAACAGATGCTCTTTAAAGTATTGAGAGGCGGGGCCTAGGCTGTGCTAGAAAGCGGATATAAGTAGGGGGATGTAGAAAAGCAGGGGCATGAGCAGATACTCCGACATAGCATCTAGGATACAGCACACCAACGTATCCCCAGACGCCACTTTAAAAGACATAGAGAAGCTCTGCAGGGAGTGTATAGAATATGGATTCGACGCAGCTGTTGTAAACCCTATATGGGTTAAGGAGGCTAAACGGCTCCTAAGAGGTAGCGGCGTCAAGGTCTGCGTAGCCCTTAACTTCCCGATAGGGGCTTCATCAACCCTATCTAAGGTTGTTGAGATACGCAGCAGCTTGGCTGACGGCTGTGATGAGATTGACTTCATGATAAACGTAGGTTATCTAAAATCCGGGTTTCTGGATTTGTTTAGAAAAGACGTGGAGGAGGTTGTTAAAGCAGCTGACGGGAGGGTTGTTAAGGCCATACTTGAGACTGCTATATTAACGGATGAAGAGCTTAGAACAGCAGCGAGGATATGCGAGGAGGCAGGGGTTGATTACATCAAAAACTCAACAGGATGGGGGAAAGGAGGCCCAGCTACTGTTGAGGTAATAAAGCAGATGCGCAGCTTGGTGAGTAGCAGGGTTAAGATAAAAGCATCAGGAGGAATTAGAGACCTCAGAACAGCAGCATCCCTACTGGAGGCGGGGGCTGAGCTGCTGGGAACCAGCAGAGGGGTTCAAATCGTAAAGGAGAGGGAGTAGGTGAGGTACTAACGTGGCGGAGAAGATTACGGTGGTCGGAAGCTACAACACAGGCTTCATAATCTACGTAGACAGGCTCCCAACAAAAGGGGAAACCATGCCGGGGAGGGGGTTTAGAATGGAGCACGGAGGGAAGGGCTCCAACCAAGCGATACAGAGCAGCAGGCTGGGATGCGAAACCACGATTGTGGCTAGGGTAGGTAGAGACGTCTTCGGAGAAAGGGCATTAAACAAATGGCGCAAGGAAAACATAAACACCAGCCACGTAGTCCTAGATGGAGAAAACCCAACCGGGGCGGGTTTGATAATAGTAGGCCCTGCGGGGGATAACATAATAGCCGTAGACCTAGGGGCTAATATGCGCCTCTCGCGAGAGGATGTGGATAACGCCTTAGACTCCATAGAAGATGCTGATGTTATAGTCTCGCAGCTGGAGATACCAATAGATACAGCCCTCCACTCCCTACGCGGCAGAGACGCAGATACAATACTAAACCCAGCCCCCGCACACGGCATACCCCCCGAAAAGCTGAAAGGCATAAACATCATAACACCCAACGAGGTTGAGATAAAAACCCTAGCAGGCCACAAACCAGAAGAAAACATAGACGTAACAGAGATAGGGTTGAAGTACGCTAAATACGTGGAATACGTAATCATAACGCTAGGCGAGAAGGGGGCTGTGATAATAGACAAAACAGGAAGAAAAACACAGATACCGGCGCCTAGGGTTGATGCGGTGGACTCTACAGGGGCTGGAGACGCTTTTAACGGAGCCCTAGCCGCTGCGCTGGCAAGGGGATACGCGATAGAGGAGGCCGTTGAATACGCCTGCTACGCAGGGGCTTTCCTAGCAGCCAGGATAAAACAGGGGGAGCTTGTAGAGGCCCTAGCTACAGCGAGGGAGCTGGAAAAATTCATCTCTGATAATGGTGGGTGATACCCCGGATATGTCAGAGCCTGAGGAGCCTATGGTGGGCGGCAGGTTCTACCACGTCAGGGTAAGGAAAGGGGAGGTGGCGCCCTATGTTCTAATGCCAGGCGACCCTGATAGGGTTCCTAAGCTGGCCAAGTTCTGGGATGAGGCCAGTGAGGTAAGCTTCCACAGGGAGTATAGGGTGTGGAACGGCAGGGTAGGCGGGGCTAGGGTAACGGCCTGCTCAACAGGTATAGGAGCGCCCTCAACGATAATAGCGTTGGAAGAACTGGCGCGGGCGGGGGCGAATACCTTCATAAGGGTGGGAAGCACAGGGGCTCTGCAGAGAGGAATAGAACTTGGGGACTTGATAATCTCAGAGGCGGCAGTCAGGCTTGAGGGGACAAGCACCCAATACGCCTTGAAGGAGTACCCGGCGTACGCCAGCTACGAAGTAACCCTAGCCCTGATAGAAGCAGCTGAGACGATAGGAGCAAAATACCACGTGGGGGTAACAGCGTCAACCGACAGCTTCTACACAGGACAAGGAAGAAAAGGATACCAAAACTACACATGGAGCCACTCCGAGAAAATCCTACAAGACCTAAAACAGATGCAGGTCCTAAACTTCGAGATGGAGGCGTCAGCTTTATTCACAGTAGCTTCAATCTACCGCCTAAGAGCAGGGGCTGTATGCACGGTCTTCGCCAACAGGGAGGAGGGGAAATTCGGAACAGCAGGAGAAGAAACACTAGCTAAAGTAGCTGCTGAGGCTGTAAAAATCCTAAACGAATGGGACACGATAAAACAGAAAAACAACAAAAAACACATATACCCAAGCATGCTCCTCAAACATCTAGAGAAGAAAAAAACCTAAACCCACTACACTCACTCCAAAAACCCAGCACAACCCACTACCGCCACTCCCTTTTCACTGTAGGCCATATTCCCACATTTCGCTTGGTGTTAATCCTTTCTCACGCATCCACTCCCTTACCCTATCAACATTCGCAACACGTTTAGCAACACTCCCCTCAGCTGTGACTTCGAATAGTAGGATGGACTCGATACCAGCAACATCAACTACTACTGGCGAGTGTGTAGCTACAAGGATCTGCCTGCCTGAGTTTTTAAACTCGCTGATAACATACTCAAGGGCTTCAAAGTGTAGCGAGTTCTCAACCTCATCTACTAAGAGAATTGAGAAGTCTGAGTTTAAGGCGCATGTGAGGTGTAGTATTTTATAGAATCCGTCAGATATGCAAGGAGGGAAAATCTCAGCTCCTAGCTTGTTGTCAAGAACCTTCATGAAGACTCTACCGTCTGGAGTTAAGTCAGGCTTTAGCGAAAGTTCTGGGAATAAGTTACGCAGGGCATGTTCAACGATATCAGGGTACTTACCGTTATTAGTTAGGAATAAACGGTGTAAGAGCTGAGCAAGGTTCCTACCATCTTCAGCAACCTCATCAACACCAACAACAGGAACAGGCTCTCTAGTAGCATTCACATTAACATGCTTAACAAACAAGATACTACTTATGAAGTCTTTAACATACCTAAATATCCAGCCAAACTCACCATGATATATCTCTGCATGATCTAGAAAGCTTATACGAGTAAATTTCTTTATTTTATATACTAATCTTCTTATTATTATTTTCTTGTCTGAAGAAAATTCACCATAAACCCTGATAATACCATTCCGTCTTCTTACCTGGAAACCATTATGGCTTAGTTCTTCCTCGAAGACATCTAAAGCTCCTCCAGCTATTGAGAAGGAGACTTTGTACGTTATTCCGTTAGTAAAGTGTAGCTCGAATGTTATTGGTTTTGTTGTGTCGTTTTTGTATGCTATGTTTCTGACGTTCCACCACTCTAGGTGGGGTGCGTAGGGGGTTGTCGGCTTTCCTATTGCTTTCTTAAGGAATTTGAATGCCTCGAGTAGGTTTGTCTTTCCTGATGCGTTCGGGCCTACTAGAATGTTTAGGCCTTCGTTAAGTTCTATTGTGCAGTCTTTGAAGGATTTCCAGTTGATTATCCTGATTTTCTTGAGCTTCTTCTCCTTATTATTTTCCATCTATCATCTGGCTGGTTCTTCTATGGTTTTAGATTTAAACATTCTCTCTTATTTTCTTGACTATCTGCATCAGTTTCTTTACCCTGTTGATATCTACTGGATTTTGGAGGTTTCCTTCTTTCTTTAGGTATGTCCCTACTATGGCCCCGTCTGCGTATTTTAGTAGCTTCTCAGCGTTCTCCGGTGTTAGGCCGCTTCCTATCAGGACTGGTTTTGCTGCTGTTTGTTTTATCTGCCTCACCCTATCTATCGGTGTTTCTGCCCCTGTCCTTTCTCCAGAAGCTATTATCGCATCCGCCCCCGTTTCTTCCAGCCTCTTGACTTTATACTCAAGCTGGGTGTCTTTTGTTATTAGGTGGCTTCCATGCTTCACCACTACGTCTGCGAATATTTTGACGTCTATGTTTAGGTTTGTTTTTCTCCTCTCAGCCCTTGGGGCAGCTGACTCCACAAACCCCTCGTCAGCTATGTATGCTAGGTTGTACATGTTGGCTCTTATCCACTTAGCCCCGCTTGCAGCTGCTGCTGAGAGGGATTCCTCTATCCCGTTTGCCAGTATGAAGACTCCAGTAGGTAGGCCTGTTGCTCTCCTAACCTCCCTAGCTATCGCCGCTACTATCGTTACCGCCTCGTCTGTTATTTCATTCGGCTTCATGAAGGGTTTATCCCCTATGTTCTCTACCTGCACTCCATCAACCCCGCCTTCTTCCAGCGCCTCCGCATCCCTCAGGGCATTCTCTAGGATATGCTCCACCTCTTCCACGCACCTAGGCGAGCCGGGGAGGGGCTGGAGGTGAACCATGCCTATGATAGGCTTGCTGCAGCCGAAGAGCTCCTCAAGGATGTTTGACATCCCCCTAAACACCCCTACACAACCATATTTCAAGGTATCCAACACGGTGGAGGTTGCTAAGGCCTGAGACCAGCCTCTAGAATCAAGTTTTTAACGTTCAATTCAAGGGCTATCTAAGTCAGGTATGTCGGGGGAGGTTTTAGTAGAGGCTCGCGGCGTCGTGAAGTCTTTCCCAGGTGTTTGGGAGCATCTTATACTTGATCATATTAACTTCGATGTTAGGGCGGGTGAGGTTCATGCTCTTTTGGGGGAGAATGGGGCGGGCAAGACCGTTCTAGCTAATATCCTCTCAGGCTTCTACACCCTCACCTCGGGCCAGATATACGTTAGGGGTAAGCCGGTTCACTTCAAATCACCCTTCGACGCTATAAAAAACGGCATAGGAATGGTTCATCAAGAGTTTACGCTGGTCCCCTCGCTAACCGTTGTTGAGAACATAGCTTTGATGCTTAGGAAGCATAACCCCCTCTCCTACCCTTTGAAAGAAGTCAGGGAGAGGACTTTGGAGCTTTCGGAGAGGTATGGGCTTAAGATAGAGCCTGACAGGCTTGTTGAGCACCTCTCCCTAGGCGAGAAGCAGAGGGTTGAGATACTTAAGGTTCTCTACTGGGAACCTGACGTGCTCATACTAGATGAACCTACTTCGGTCCTCACAATAGATGAGGCGAGGGAGCTCTTCAAGATACTACGCAGAATGGCTGAGGAGGGTAAGGGGGTGGTCTTCATAACGCATAGGATAGAGGAGATAATGGCGGTGGCGGACAGGGTTACCGTCCTGAGGCTGGGCAGGAAGATGGGGACCTTCAAAGTATCTGAGGTGGGTAAAGACGAGCTGCTCCGCCTTATGATAGGTGAGATGGAGCCGGTTAGGTATGAACGGGGGAGGAGCGTTGAATGGGGGAGGGTTGTTCTGGAGGTGAGGGATTTACATGTGTTGAGCGACGACGGGAGGGAGGCGGTTAAGGGGGTCAGCTTCGAGATACATGAGGGGGAGATACTAGGCATAGCTGGGGTTTCGGGTAATGGTCAGCGGGAGCTGGCGGAGGCGATAACGGGGCTTAGGAAAGCCTCTAGAGGCAGGATAAGGCTCATGGGGTTGGATATTACCAACAAACCAGCTGGTGAGATAGCTAAGCTGGGGGTTAGACACATACCTGAGGAGAGGCGGAGGATGGGGGTTGTAGAACCCATGTGCCTAGCTGAGAACATGATTATAAGGGAATACAAGGAGAAGACCTTCTCCACCGCAGGGGTGATAAAAAGCAAGGTAATAACGGAGCATAGTAAGAGGCTTGTTGAACGTTTTAAGATACTCACCCCAGACATCTGGGATACTGAGGTTAGAATACTATCAGGCGGTAATATACAGCGGCTAATCCTAGCCAGGGAGCTTTGGAAGGGGCCGAAGCTCCTAGTAGCCTTCCACCCCACCTACGGACTCGACCTAAAAGCAGTAACCCACACCCACCAGCACTTCATGGAGCTTAGGCAGAAAGGCGCAGCCATACTTCTAATCTCAGAAGACCTTGAGGAGATATTCCTGCTAAGCGACAGGATAGCTGTTATGCTGGACGGCAGGATAGTAGGAACGCTAGGAGCACGTGAAGCCACTCCGGAGAAGATAGGCCACATGATGGCGGGGGTAGGAGCCTCTTAAGGCGTTATTCCCCCTAATTATAAAAATAGACAACGGCTGCTCCTCTAATGCTTAAATAACTTCTTTACAACATCAAACCGAAACACTATGAACGAAACAAAAGCCCTAACAAAACTAGAGACTATACTGGCCGCTCTGCTGATTATAGCCCTGATAGCGGCGGGGGCTTCCTGGACCATTCCCAGACCTGCTGGGGAGGTGATGGAGAAAACAATAACAGTAACAGAGACCGTCGCCGATGGGGCTGCGGTAACAACCGTGACGGAGACCGTTGTTAATACCGTAACCCAAACGTTGACCGAGACTGTTACTGTTGGTGTTGAGAAGATTAAGATAGCTGTCGTCTCGGATATAGGCGGTAGGGGGGACCTGTCGTTTAACGACATGGCGTTCAAAGGCGGGGATGAGGCTGTTAGGGACTTCGGGGTTGAGATGGTTGAGTTAATAAGCAAGACGGAGGCGGATTACGTCCCAAACCTTGAGACGGCAGCTAAAGACCCTGACGTTAAGCTCATCGTCGGGGTTGGTTTCCTGCTCAGCGAGGCGCTGCTGGAGGTTGCCCAGCGTTACCCCGAGAAGAACTTCGCAGGAATAGATACGTTCACCCAGTTCCTAGCCAAAGACCAGCTAGGCGCCCCCCTACCCAACATGCTGGATATAGTCTATGAGGAGCATAAGGGAAGCGCCTTAGTAGGAGCTCTGGGATGCCTCACCGCAGCTTACTACAACACGCAGGGAGGGGAATACCCCTACATAGGAGGCGTCTTCGGGATAGAGATACCCGTTTTATGGAAGTTTGAGATAGGCTACAAGTGGGGATGCGACTGGGGGCTTAAGTGGTATGAACAACGCTTCGGCGAGCGTGCGCCTGTGATAGGGGAGGACTCTAGATACGGCTCGGGAGAGGGCTGGCAGGATGGGCTATACTGCCCTGAAGCAGGCGAGTGCTGGTACAAAGGCAGGGTACTCTGGACATACACAGGGACCTTCAGCGACATAACAAAAGGCTACGAGGCGGCTAAACCCATGTACGGACAGGGAGCGGTAGCGGTCTATAACATAGCAGGCCCCCTAGGCCTTGGGATAAACCAAGCCGTCCAAGAGATAGCTGATGAACGTGGCTTAGATATGGGCCCGCCCTTCTGGATAGGCGTTGACGCCAACCAAGACTGGATAAACCCCGGATTCATTCTGGCAAGCATGATGAAGAGGGTTGACAGGGGAGTTTACTACGCCACCTTGCTGATGATTATAGGTAAGTTCAAGGATGTTGTGCAGCAGAACGAGGGTGTCTTGGTTCTGGGGATAGGCACTCAGGTCGGAGGGCTGCCGATGGAGGGGATATCAGTAAGCACCCTAGCCGACTTGGAGGAGTTTATACAGATGGGTATAAGGGCTGAGGAGCTGACGGGGAAGGAAGTACTCCCCATGCCGCCTGAGGAGATAAAGCAGAAGGTGGAGCAGATGCGCAGCCAAATACCCAGCTGGGTCTGGGACGCCCTAACAGAGCTGGAATCCAAGATACGGACAGGCCAGGTGGATGTCCCGCTGGTGCTGACGAAAGAAGACGTACAGCGGTGGAGAGAGATACTAGGGTGAGCCGATAAACCCCAGCTCTAAAACATTCCAAAATCTCCCTAATTTTTTAAAATAAATAACAGTAAATGCTAGTCTAGCGTGTTTGATGGGGTTGTGATGCGTAGTTGGTTAGCAAGAAGATACGCAAGATACTTTACAGATTAGCCGAATCCCTCCTAGCGGTCGGCATAGGCTTCCTAGGCGGGGCTTTTTTGATGCTCCTCTACGGCTACGACCCCATAACGGCTTACAGGGCCCTGCTGACAGGAGCCTTCGGAGACATCTCAGGAATATACGAAACCCTCTCCTTCGCAACACCCCTCATCCTAACCGCCTTAACATTCGGGATATGCGTAAGATCAGGCCTCTTCAACATAGGGGCTGAGGGGCAGATGTACATGGGAGCTATAGGGGCTGTCATGATAGGCGGGGCCATGTCGCTTCCAGCAGGCATACACGCAGCTACCGCAACGCTCTTCGCCATGCTGCTGGGAGGGCTTTGGAGCATACCCGTCTCAATCCTCAAGATAACGCGAAACGTCCACGAAGTAGTCTCAACGATAATGCTCAACTGGATCTCCTTCTGGCTCGTCACGTACCTAATAACCTACCAGCTGACAGACCCCATGAGGGCTGAGAGGGCGGTCCCAGCTCAGGAAACAGCTAGGTACACGGTGATAGGGGCCTCGTTGACGACGATATTCCCAGTAGTTATAGCCTTCACCCTGCTGATATACTTCATCGTATGGCGCACCACGCTGGGCTATGAGCTGCGTCTAGTAGGCTACAACCCGGAGGCAGCTAGGTACGCTGGGATAAGCATACCCAGGGCCGTTGTAATGAGCTTCCTATTAGGCGGGTTGGCGGCTGGCTTGGCGGGTGCTTCCCAGGTGCTGGGGAGGCCCCCATCATGGACGGTATACGCGACGCTGGGTAACTTGGTGAACCTAGGGTTTGAGGGGATAGGGGTGTCGCTGATAGGGAGAAACCATCCGATAGGGATAATATTCGCCGCCATCTTCTATGGGGGTATACTGCATGGGGGGAGGTTCATGGAGTTTGAGGCGGGGGTGGCCTCGGAGCTGGTGAGGGCGATAAACGGGATAATCATAGTAGCACTAGCCATCCCTGAACTCCTCTCGATGGTATCGGGTGTTGTGAAGAGGAGGAGAGGGAAGGAGGTGGAGGCTGGGTGAGGGTTTGGAAGAGGCTTTTATGGGCTTTGCTGGGCATAGCTGCCTTGGCGATGGTGAGCTACGAGCTCTCCCAAGCCGGTGTAAGGCCGGTGAAGCTGGTTGAGACGGGGCTTCTGGCCATGACCCCCCTAGCCTTAGCTGCGGTAGGCGAGTGTATAAACGAGAAAGCCGGGGTGATAAACATAGGTATAGAGGGGATATTCCTAATCACGGCGGTGGTAGGGGTTTACTGGGCCGAGGTCTTCAACTCAGGCCTAATAGGAATACTAATGGGCGGAGTCTTCGGAGGGTTGATAGGAGCAGTCCTGGGGGTCCTAAGCACATACGGTAAGGCCGACCAGATCATAGCTGGGATGGGGCTTAACGTGATGAGCCTAGGCCTGGTCCAGTACCTGCTCATGGCGATATGGGCCTTCCCCGGGATACATATCTTCCCACGCGAGCTGGTAGTCCCTAGACTATCCCTCCCCTTCACAGAGCTTAGGATAAGCCCCTTCACCCTCATCGCAGTAGCAGCAGCTGTCCTAGCAACCCTCATGCTGGGCAGAACCCTGCTGGGCCTCAGGATACGGGCTGCAGGGGACAAACCCGAGGCCGTGGACGTGGCTGGGATAAACGTAAACCACGTAAGGATTCTCGCCAGCGCTTTAGGCGGGTTCTTAGCTGGGGTAGGCGGCGCCTTCATGCCCCTAGGATGGTTCGGCGGCCTTGTTAAGGAGATCTCGGCGGGCAGGGGGTTCATAGCCCTTGCTGCGGTTGTCTTCGCAGGTCTGAATCCGTTGCTGGCGCTTATAGCGTCGTTCATCTTCGGCTACGCTGAGGGTGTGGCGTTCACGATAGTAGTAACACCCGGCGTAAAAGAGGTGATTCCCTTCCACTTCATCCAAATGATACCATACCTGCTGACGATAATAATCCTAGCCATCTTCGTAACCTTCCGGAGATTCCCCAACGCGTTAGGAAAGCCATACATAAGGGAGTAGAGCAGCCCCTTTACATCTTGATGGTTATTCTAAGTGCCTCTCAGCAGGCCCGGTGTATATCTGCCTAGGCCTTATTATCCTCTGCTCAGGGTCTAGTATCTGCTCCTGCCACTGAGCCAGCCATCCTGCCATCCTAGCTATGGCGAACAAAACAGGGAACATCTCAATCGGAAAGCCCATGGCCTGGTATATTATCCCGGAGTAGAAGTCAACGTTTGGATATAATCTCCGTTGTATAAAATACTCGTCGCTTAAGGCTATCTGCTCAAGCTCCATCGCTACGTCAATCAACGGGTTCTTCTCAGTAACCTCAAAAACCTCATACGCCAGCTTCTTTATTATCCTAGCCCTAGGGTCGTAGCTTTTGTAAACCCTATGGCCGAAGCCCATTAAACGCCTCCTCCCCTCCTTAACCTCCTTAATCAGCTGAGGAATCCTATCCACGCTCTTAATCTCCTGAAGCATCCTTATCACCTGCTCGTTAGCACCTCCGTGCAGAGGCCCGTAGAGGGCCGCAGCCGCAGCTGCCGCTGCGCTGTATGGGTCGCTGTGGGCGCTTCCCACCGCCCGCATTACCGTTGTGCTGCAGTTCTGCTCATGGTCTGCGTGTAGTATGAAGAGCACGTCTAGGGCCTTCGCCAACACCGGGTCGGGTTCGTAGCGCATGTTGGGGGCCGGTCTAAAGACCATGTTGAGGAAGTTAGCGGTGTAGCTTAGGTCGTTGTCGGGGTATATGTACGGGGCGCCTCTCAGATGTCTGTAGGCGAAGGCGGCTATGGTGGGTGTCTTGGCCAGCAGCCGGTAGATCTGCTTATTCCTAACCTCCTCGTCGAATATGTTTCTGGACTCGGGGTAGAAGGTGGATAAAGCAGCCAGCGTGCTTATCAGAATCCCCATAGGATGGGCGTCGTAGTGGAAGCCGTCTATGAATTTTTTTATGTTTTCATGGATTATCGTGTGGTGGGTTATGTTCCACCTCCATTCCTCAAGCTGAGACCTGCTGGGAAGCTCTCCATAGATAAGCAGATAAGCCACTTCAAGATAAGAACACCTCTCAGCCAGCTCCTCAATAGGATAACCCCTGTAACGGAGAACCCCCCTCTCACCATCAATATACGTTATACCGCTCCTGCATATAGCTGTATTAACAAGCCCCGGGTCGTAGCAAAGCAAGCCAAAATCCCGCTCACTCAACTTAATACCCCTTATATCAGAAGCCTTAACAGCCCCATCCCGAATCAAAACCTCATACGAACGGCCAGTTCTGTTATCAACAACGGATAAACTTTCTTTCATAACCTCCAAAACAACCCACAGCACGCGATTATTTCTACCTTAAAACAAAGTTTAGCATGAAAATAAGCTGGGGAGATGGAGCGCCAGCACATGGGCTTCGCAGGGGGTCTCCCACCCTACTAACACCCACGCGGGCGGGTGCTTAGCTTCCGAGATCGGACGGGTTCGGGCGTTTCCACCCACCCTATGGCCGGCGCTCCAGCATGTTATTTTCAGGTCTCTTTATTTTAAGATATTGGCTTAATGCTAATAAACAGCTTGTTGTGCTATTGGTGGGTTGCTGGAGTTTGCCTGTAGGTTCTGCGGTGTTTTCAACAGGTTTGAAAGGTTGTTCTGCATCAGCTGTAGGAGGAGGCTTGTCCCTTTAACCGTCTACGACCTCTCTGTTGATGACTTCGCCTATCCGGGGGATGTTGATAACATGCATGCGCTTGAGGGTTCTAGGATATTTACTGGGTTGGCTAGGCGGTTTATATCAGGTAAGCGGGATGAGATGCTGAGGAGATGGCTTGGGGATAGGGCTAGGCTGGTTGAGCAATCTTCTAAGCTTTATGAGATAGTAAAGAGGTGTGGATGGATTCTAGGGGTTGAGAGGCTTCCCGAGGTTTACGTGGCGGGGTTACCTGAGCCTAACGCCTTCACCTTCGGCGACGACGATAACGCTGTTCTGGTTATAGACTACCGCATGCTTGAGCTGCTTACCGAGGATGAGGTAACCGCTCTTGTTGCCCATGAGCTTACCCACGTGAAGAGCAGGCACCTCATATACCATACCCTAGCTGAGCTTATGCTGAGGGGGGTTGATATAGTAGCTCCTATACTCGGCGTAGGTGTCGTAACAGCCTCGCTCAGGATGCTTCTACTCGCCTGGCATAGGGATTCTGAGGTGACAGCGGATAGGGGGGCCTTGCTGGTGGTTCAGAAACCCGATGTGCTGAAGGGGTTGTTGGCGAAGCTTACAGGAGCAGCGGACGGAGGAAAGGTAGAGGAGCTCTTCAAAACCCACCCCAACTTCCGTAGCAGAGTTGAGAAGATAAACGAATTCTACAAAAGCCCTGAATACATAAGGGCTGTTAATAAAATCAGGAGAAGGGAGGAGCTGAACCAAGCCCTAGCGCCTTTATGCAGGTTCTGCAAAGAACCCAAGCCCGTTGAGGCGTTCTTCTGCCCCAGCTGCGGAAGGAGTCAGTTATAAAACCTAATGTAGGTTAGGTTTTAAACATGCCGTCGTTGAAGCTTATAGTTAGCGGAGGACATGTACGAGGCTCAGCCCCCTCGTAGGGACTGGGTTCTCAGAAGGTTCTCAGACCCCCGTAGAATACCCTTCGTCCCATCCCCCATGGATATTGTTAAACGGATGCTGGAGGTCGCTGAGGTAAAGCCCAACGAACTGGTCTACGACCTAGGATGCGGAGACGGTAGAATACCCATAACAGCCTCCCGGCTCTTCGACGCCAAGGCTGTTGGGGTTGAGCTGCAGCGTAGATTAGCTGATAAGGCCCGTGAGCATGTAAAGCGTCTGGAGCTGCTTGACAGGGTAAAGATACTGAATGATAACCTCTTCAACGTACCGCTGCGGGAGGCTGATGTAGTAGCTTTGTATCTAACTAGAGAAGCCCTTGCCGGTCTTAAGCCTAAGCTGGAGGCGGAGCTTAAGCCTACAGCACGTGTAGTGACGCATGACTTCAGAATCCCAGGATGGAAGCCTGTGTATGTAGAAAGAATAGGAGGCCACAGGATATACCTATACAGCAGGAAGATAAGGGCATAAGCCCTGTTAAGGCCCTGAAAAGAGCAGGTCATGTATATACTGCCCAGCAACACCCAGTATGACGGGGATGGCCAAAGATACTAAAACACGTGAGGCAGCAAACTCCAAGCCCATCAACGGAAACTCCCAAGTTAGAATCCTATGCACCGCCAGCAGAGCCCATGCGGAGATGTAGGCTATCAAAGCACCAACCGAGGCCCCGGCCTTATAGAGGCCTAGGAGTATTGGGAAGAAGAGGAAGGGCCCTCCGGGGGTTACGGCCCCAGCAGCCGTGCCTATTAGAATACCCTTCATCCCAGCCTCCCGCCCTAGGTATGCTGCAATAACCTCGCTGGGGAGAAGTATGGAGAGCATGCCGGCTAGGAAGAACGCTGCCACGACTATGTAAGCGAACCCCTGCGACGGGTTAAACAGCAGGTCTAAGGTCTCCCTAACAGCCTTAGAGACGTTACCTGGGTCTTTAACATAGCCTACTATGTAGAGAAGCACGGTAGCTACCGCAAACCCAACGACCATAGGATTTACCATAGGCAACACCTACGGAGATGGAAAAACCTCCAGCTAGAGATAAACCTAGCCCTAAGAGGAGGAATGGGGTTAAAGAAAGTAAATGTTGAGGATTCTTAGGAGAGCTGGTGAATCACGGTGGGGTTATCTTTATCGCCTTGGTTGGGCAGGAGGCTTCACAGGCCATGCAGAATATGCAGTCAGCCTCCCTTATCGGGTCTGACTTATCGGTTCTATACTTCTCGTACTGCTCACCCTCTAGGGGCCAGAGGTCGTTCCCCGTCCCCGACTTACCGGGGTTGAGGAGCCACTCAAACACGTTAACTGGGCATACGTCCATGCATATACCGTCAGCCACGCAGGCCTCGAAGTCAACTGCAACAGCCTTTCCATGTATCCCCAGCTTCGTGGGGTAGGGGTTGCCGTTGGCGTCGTAGCGCTGAATCCCCTCAGCCCTCACCTCATGCCCATTATGCTCGCCGGTAACTGGATACTCATCCGGCTTATTAAGAAAATCCGGGTCTATCCCCTTGGGCGAGTAATCAACTTCACGAGTCAACGCCGATCAGCTAATAGCTATATCTACCCACTATTTAACCTATAACAATCATAAATCAAATCTTTACCAAATAAAGAGTCAACCCACAGCTGTGGCTAGGGCTTCGCCTGTTGACGTGGATTAACTTATAGATGCAGGTTCTAAAACAGGGTTATGTGCTTGTAGCTTCTATATCATGTTAAGCCGCTGGTTTTTGGGATGAGTTTCCCGGGGTTCATTACGTTGTTTTGGTCTATCGCATTCTTGAGCGTTTGGAGGAGCTTAATCCCCGCTTCCCCATGCTCCCTTAGCATGTGCTTGGCCAGCCTTATTCCTACTCCGTGGCAGTGTTCCATGCTCCCGCCCATGCCCTGGCATAGGGTTAGCATCTTATCTATCGCCTCCTCAGCCTCCTCCAAGGCCTCCTCCCTGCTTGGCTCCGCCGGTCTGTAGAATACGATTGAGAAGACCTCAGGGTATCCCCATAGGCCGCGTTCGTAGAGGAGGAGTCCGTGTTGTTTCATTATCTCAGCCGTCTTCTTCTTATACTCCAGCACCTTGCTTGTAGGCAGGTAGACGTGTATGTAGTCTAGTAGGTTTTCGTGGAGCCACTCCACATCCCTCCCAGTTTCTAAATACTTCTCGTATACGTGCATTAATGCGTGGCGGTTTTTCCAGAACTCCCTTGCCCAGCCCTCGCTTAGTCTTTCTCCCCCATACTCCCTGCATATCTTCTCTATCCTGCTTATCTTAGCCTCCACCTCCTCCTTGAAGCCCTCTACGAGTATGAAGAGCTCGGCCTCGTAGTCGTGTGTAGGGTCTGCGTCTCCGTATGCCTCCTCACCCATGTCTAGGACGCTGGTCCTAATCTTGGCTCTCCTCATGGCTTTAACAGCGTTGAAGCCCGCGTCGAAGCTGGGGAACTCGTAGCCCAGCATGGCCTCTGCCTCAGGTAGTGGGTGGAGCCTCACGGTAGCCTTGGTTACTACGCCGAAGACGCCTTCAGAGCCTATGAAGATATGCTTCAGCGAAGGCCCTGTTGAAGTAAACTCCGCCGGCCGCGTCTCTAGTATCTCTCCGTTGGGCAGCACAACCTCAAGGCCGAGGACCTGCTCCCGTATAGAGCCGTAGCCAGCCACGTAGTATCCCATGCCGCTGGTAGCTATAGCTCCCCCCAACGTTGCTCTAGGGGCGCTCCAGGGGTCGTGGGCGAACATAAGCCCCTTCTCAGCGGCTGCTTCGTTCAGCTTCTGTATAGAAACCCCAGCCTCAGCTGTCGCTGTTAAATCCTCGTAGCTAACCTCTATCACCCTGTCCATCCTACGTAGGTCTATCATTACCGCAGGCTCTACTGTGGGAGCGGCTCCCCCCATTACTCCAGTCCCCCCGCCGTATGGGATTATTGGAATCCCATTCCTGTTTGCTGTTTTTACGACCTCGGCCACCTCCTCCGCAGAGCCGGGGGTTATTATTATCAGGTTCTCCCTCCTCAGCTTGGGTCTTCTGAAGGCCCTGTAACCCATCAACGCCCCCCAGCCGTAGCGGGCTTCACCACCAACCACTACGTTCCCCTCCCCAACTATATCTGCGAAAACCCTCCTAATCCCATCTAACTCCAGCAACAAAACCACCTGAAGGGATTTACTCCAAGTACCTATTCCTATGGCCTACTCCCCTGCATTTTATCCTAGCACGCCCACCAAGATTACCTTCAACCTCAAACTCAGCCCCCGTCAGTCTCCTGCACACCTCTATAGCTGTTGTGGTGTGCGTAGTTAGCCGGGTTGTCTCATACTCCGAAACCCCCTCCGCCAAGGCTGTCCAAACAACCAGCTGATCCCCTAGATGGCTGTCAACCGGCGCCTCTGCGTCTATCTCCTCCAATATGCTCTTCACAGCCTCCTCCGCCACCTTCTCGGCTGGAACCCCTTTCTCACCCAGCTTGTCAACTCCCAAAGCTAGGTCACCCGCCCACGCGTAGAGGATTATCCCAGTCCCAGGGTCTGGGGAGCATCTTGGGTTGTTGGGCTGGAGCGCTTCTCTGCTTATCTCAGCGTCGTAACCCCTCTCCCGAAGCATCTTCTCCGCAGCCTTAGCCATCCTCTCTGTTATATGCTCAGGCAGTCTGCAGCTGTACGCCATTCCTGTCACCCTCCTTACCTTGGGCCTGCCTGTCAGGTTTATCGGGTTAAGCACCTTCACCGGGCTTGAATGGGCTGATATCACTCCCTGACCCCTTGGGTAGAACCCCCTCCTATGCAGCCTAACCTTGAAGACCGCCCCCATCTTGGCAAGGACTGGTAGAACCACGTTCTCAAGGTATTCAAGCGGCGGCGCTAACGGGTTGTTGGTCCCTCCCCTTATCAACGCCTCTACACCTGAGTCGGCGAAGGCCATGACGGGCATTAGAGACTGTAGTATGAGCGTCGTGCTCCCTGCTGTTCCTGCGTCGAACTCGAACCTACCTCCCCTTACCCTAGATGGGTAGAACCTAATCTCGGTAGAGCCTACGGCTAGGCCTGAGACGCTGGCGTTGGATAGCTGGGCTACAGCCTTCACGGCTGTTAAGTGCTGCGGCCTAAGACCCGGAGGCCTTCTCTTGGCGCGTATGTTAAAAACCCTAAGCGGCCTCTGCATAACAGCAGCTACTGCTACCGATGTTCTTAGAATCTGCCCACCACCCTCCCCAAACGCCCCATCAACAACAAGCTCCTCAACATACATACTACACCAACCCAGATAATGCTGCAATAATAATTAACATACCTACAGAAAGAGTCTCTAAATAAAATATGTTTTCAAACACTAAACATTATAAAGCCGTTGGAGAGCCTGAGCTTTACGTCAAGCAGAGATGTTTCTCCTTGCATGCATCTAATTACATCATGTTAGGCGCATGGTTTATGCGAGCCTGTGTAAAGATAGAAATACTTGCTCCTTTTACGCTGGCTGTGGAAAGTCTTGGGAGATGGTGAGGTAAGGAGGGGGTTCTTTATCGGTAGATTCCAGCC
>DQVM01000126.1 GCA_015661775.1 Candidatus Caldarchaeum subterraneum
ATGTAATACTATGGCCCAAATACGGCGAGGATGCTGGGGCGGTTAAGCTGGGTGGAGAGACGCTAGTTATAGCCTCGGACCCTATAACAGGTTCTAAGAACCTCGTGGGGTGGCTGGCTGTTCACATCAACGCCAACGACGTTGCGGTATGCGGGGCTAAGCCTACGTGGATGTCATCTTGCATACTCCTCCCAAAGGGAAGTAAAGCAGAGGATTTCAGAAACATAGCTAGTCAGATAGACAGGGCCGCTAGGAGCATAGACGTAGCTGTTATTACCGGCCACTCCGAGATAGCCCCCCACACCTCATCCCCAATAGTAGTAGGGACTATGACAGGTAGGCTAGTTTCTAAAAGACTAATCACAAGCTCAGGGGCTAAACCGGGTGATTACATAGTAATGAGCAAAACAGCGGGGCTTGAAGGCACAGCAATACTATCTACAGACTTCAGCAAGATACTGGAGGAGAAAGGAATACACCCAGCTACGATAAAAAAAGCCAGCCGATATTATTCAAAGATAAGCATAGTAAAGGAAGCGTTACAGCTGGCTAAATCAGGTTTAGCCACCGCCATGCACGACCCAACAGAGGGAGGGGTGATAGGCGGGTTATACGAGCTCTGCTCAGCATCAGGATGCGGCTTTGAAATCCACGTAGATAAGATACCTGTATCACGGGAAGTAAGATTAATCTGCGACGCGTTAGATATAGACCCGCTGAGGCTCATCAGCTCAGGCGTTTTACTAGCATCAGTCAGGAAACCACCTAAGAGCAGAGAATTCAAGCTCATAGGTAGAGTTACGAAAAGAAAAGAAGGCATGAGAATAATCTCAAAAACCGGAGAAACAAGAATAAAAAACCCTCCAGCGGATGAACTATGGAGGATACTAAACCTATACGGTAGATAAATGTAAAAAATTTTTAACCCTAAAAAGAAATACCCAGAGCTAGGGTAAGTTGGCATGAGTTACATATGGTATCCCAGCAGGGAGATGGTGGAAGAGAGCAACGTCCAGCAGCTGTTAAACAGGCTGAAGATGAGGGATTACAGGGAATTTATCAAGAGGAGCAGGGAGGACATAGAGTGGTTTTGGGGGTTTGTAGAGAAGGAACTTAACGTGGAGTGGTTTAAGCCGTATAGTAAGGTCTATGATACATCTAGGGGTGTTGAATGGACAGAGTGGTATATAGGTGGTGAGATTAACGTTGTCCACAACATACTTGATAGACATGCTTCCTCAAGCAATCGCAATAACCTAGCTTTTACTTGGGTTGGTGAAGATGGCTCTGTATCATACTACACTTACCTACGTCTGTTTAAGGAGAGTAATAGATTAGCTAACTTCCTGAAAGGAATAGGAGTATCAAAGGGGGATGTGGTAGCAACCTACCTCCCCATGCTCCCTGAAACAATAGTAACGCTAATGGCCACGCTTAAGATAGGCGCAGTATTCATGCCCATATTCTCTGGATTCGGAGTGGAGGCGATAGCCACTAGGCTACAAGACGCAAAACCAAAAGCAGTCGTAACGGTGGACGCATATTATAGACGGGGCTCCAAGATTAAGATAAAACACGTACTGGATGCGGCTGAGGAAAAGGCAGGAATAAACCCCGTTAACATCATAGTGAAGAGGATGAACGTGGAGATACCAATAAACGAAGAAGGCCGTGACGTATATTTCTCCGACGCTGTTAGACGGGAATCGGCTAAATGCGATACTGAGGGTGTTAAGGCAGACGACCCCGCTCTGCTCCTCTACACATCAGGTACGACGGGAAAGCCTAAAGGGGCTGTAATATCCCATGCGGGAGCCCTGCTCAAACCAGCTTCAGAGCATTTCATCAACTTCGACATAAAGCCCGGAGACACCCTGATGTGGATAACTGATATAGGGTGGATGATGGGGCCGTGGCAGATTATAGGAACCCAGCACCTAGGGGCTTCGCATCTAATCTTCGAAGGGGCGTTTGACTACCCCTCCCCGGATAGGATATGGAAGATGATAGAAGAGCATCACGTAACCCACCTAGGATTTTCAGCCACCGTCGTTAGAATCCTGAAACGCTACGGCGAGGAGTATGCCGAGGCTCATGACCTCTCATCGCTTAAGGCTTTAGGGAATACCGGAGAGCCTATAGACCCCGACTCGTGGATGTGGGCTGTTCAGCGTATAGGCGGGGAGAGAATCCCGTTAATCAACATCTCAGGGGGCACTGAGATATTCGGATGCTTCCTCCTACCATCCACCGTAGTACCCCTCAAGCCCTCTACGTTATGGGGCCCCGCACCCGGAATGGATGTGGACGTGTTCAACGAGGAGGGGAGGCCTGTGAGGGGGGAGGTGGGGTATCTAGTCTGCAGAAAACCAGCCCCAAGCATGACAAGGGGATTCTGGAACGACCCCCAACGCTACCTAGATACATACTGGTCAAGATTCCCAGGCGTATGGTATCACGGCGACTGGGCGTCGGTTGACGAAGACGGGTTCTGGTACCTACATGGAAGAGCCGATGACACGATAAAGGTAGCTGGGAGACGCGTGGGGCCAGCTGAAATAGAATCCGTAGTTAACAGCCACCCAGAGGTGGCCGAGTCAGCTTGCATAGGGATTCCCCACGAGATAAAAGGTGAGGAGATACTGTGCTTCATCAAGCTGAAGGGTGAAAAACAATCTATACCTGATGAGGTTAAGAAGCTGGTTGAGGAGAAGCTTGGAAAAACCCTAGTCCCTAAGGAAGTCATCCCAGTACCCGACCTGCCTAGAACCCGCTCAGGCAAGATAATGCGCAGGCTCATCAGGAGAATAATAACAGACGAACCTCTAGGAGACCTCTCCTCCCTCGAGAACCCTGAGTCGCTTGAGGCTATAAGGGCGGAGATATCCAAGCGTCTTCATAGTCCTTGATGCTTTTATAAGCTTATATATAGTATAGTGGTTGAGAATATAGAATGCCTAGCTTAAAGACGGATTATGTAGTTAGGCGGATTCAGAAGACAGGAGGCTCCACGCTTATAGTCTCTCTGCCTAAGGAATGGACTGAGAGGATGAAACTGAGAAAGTTCGATGAGATAATAATAGTCCCGACCAGCGACGGTGTGTTGCATATAATTCCTAAAGCAGGAGCAGGGGAGAATAACAGCTCATACACGCTAGTGGTTAGGGAGAATGAAAAGGCGGAGAATATACTACGTGACTACATAGCGGCGTATCTAGTTGGATACACCACGATAAGGATAAAATTCAGGGAGGAGCAGAGCGGGTTGTCCCATTCTATTAGGCAGCTAATAAGAAGATGGCTTATAGGCGTAGAGGTGGTAGAGGAGACTAGATACGAGATGGTTACTCAATGCCTCCCTATGCATACGAGCCTCCCCCTGAGGAAAGCTATGGAGAGGATGGGCAGTATAGCATCCAGTATGCAGAGAGAGGCGATAAACGCTCTTGAGGAGCTGGATAAGGGGATGGCGGCGGATATTCAGCAGCGGGATGATGAAGTTGATAGATTCTACCACTTCATAGTTAGGCAGCTTAACCTAGCCGTCTCCAACCCTGTGATATTAAACTCGCTGGGGCTGCAGAATAAACAAGACTGCCTAGGGTATATGCTGGTTACTAAGAGCGTTGAACGGGCAGCTGACCACGCCTCCTCCATAGCGGGAATAACAACCCTCCTGCCGAATCAGAGGAATGTTATACTGAGTAGGATAGCGGAGCTGGGTTACAAGGCTAACAGCCTCTTCAACGAATCCTTAGACGCCCTCATGAAGAACGACAAAGACAAGGCCAAGAACGTAATCTCAAATACGCTAGAGGAGACCAACCTAATTAACCAGTTATATCTTAAGGTTTTGGGAAAGACGAAGAGCCCCCTCATCGCCACATCGTATAGGCTTATACTGGAGAACATAAGGAGGATAGCTGAGTATAGCTCGGATATATCGGAGGTGGTTGTAAACCTAGCTATTGAAAAACCAACATCACTCACGCATTATTGAAAACGGTGGGGAGTTTGGGGACTGGGAATATATTGGGAGAGAGGTTTGTGGTGGTGAGCTTCGGGGAGAGTCATGGAAGGTGTGTAGGAGTAGTTATAGACGGCTGTCCAGCTGGTTTAGAGATCTCGGAGGAAGATATACAGATGGAGCTTGATAGAAGAAGGCCGGGGCAGTCTATATTGACTACGCAGAGGAGAGAACAGGATAGGGTTGAGATATTATCAGGGGTCTTCAACGGCAGAACAACCGGAGCGCCGATATGCATGCTGGTCTGGAATAGGGATGTAGACTCCTCACCCTACCTAAGGATATTAAACAAACCACGGCCGGGGCATGCTGACTACGTGGCCCGTGTTAAGTACGGGGGTTTCAACGACTGGCGGGGTGGAGGACGGTTTTCAGCCCGCGTAACAGCAGGCTACGTCATGGCGGGTGCTGTAGCTAAGAAGCTACTTAGCAAAACACTAGGGATAGAGGTTATGGCGTATACGAAGGAGATAGGCGGTGTTGTAGCTGGGGAGCTTCCCCCAGAGGTGATAAGGGAGAGGAGATACGCCAACGACGTCAGGTGCCCCGACGAGGAGGCGGCTAAACGCATGACGGAGCTTATCCTCAAAGCTAGGGGGGAGGGGGACAGCCTTGGGGGGGTTGTGGAGTGCATAGCTCTAAACGTCCCGGTAGGGCTTGGGGAGCCTGTCTTCAGCTCGCTGGACTCTGACCTGGCTAGGGTTCTCTTCTCAATCCCTGCAGTCAAGGGTGTGGAGTTCGGCGCCGGGTTCAGGGCCTCTAGGATGCGGGGCTCTGAGCATAACGACCCCTACGTAGTGAGAAACGGCAGGGTGGAGACGCTGACCAACAACTCAGGAGGCGTGGTGGGAGGAATATCCAACGGCATGCCGATAGTGGTGAGAGCAGCCTTCAAACCAGTATCGTCGATAGCAAAACCCCAACGCACAGTAGACCTAGAGAAGATGCGGGAGACCGAGATAATAATCCCAGGCCGCCACGACCCTGTAGTAGTTCCTAGGGCGGTTCCGATAGTGGAGGCGGTGGTTGCTATAACCCTAGCCGACCACGCGGTAAGAGCTGGTTTCATAAAAAACGTGGTAGGTTGAGGCGGTGTGGCGCGGAGAAGGGTGGGAGGGGGGAAGGCTACCCGCGTATGCTTCCTAGATATAGAGACCACAGGAACGGAGGCTGATGTATCTATGGTAACTGGGATTGGGATTCTCGAGGAGGGAGGCCGGTTCATGTTCATCCAGGTGGAGAAGCCTGAGGATGAGAAGGCGGGGCTGGAGAAGGCCCTGAAAATACTATCTGGATATGACGTTGTATTCACATGGCGGGGTAGGGATTTCGACGTACCGTTTATCGTAGCGAGGGCTTTAAAGCACGGCGTAGACCCATCACCCCTTTACGAGGTAATGCACCTAGACCTGGCGGACTTCACCCGCAGCCACATGAGGCTAAGCAGGACAGACCTATACAACGTAGCTAGATTCCTAGGAATCAAGAAGGATGTAGCAACTCAGGGGAGGGATATGCCCCTCACATACCTAGAAACCCTAGCGAGGGAGAAGAGGAAGCCGTGGAGAAAGATAAGGGAGCACTGCAGGGATGACCTAGTAACTTTGATGCAGGTTTACAGGAGGCTGAAACCCTTGTTGAAGATGTTGAAACCTGAGCTGGCCCTGTGAATCTAGCCGTAGATTATCTGCTGCATCTCCTTCAGCCTGTCTTTTATCGCCTGCTGTATAAGGTCGCATGCCTCAGCTATCCTAGTGTCAGCCAGGCTATAGTATATGCTATTCCCCTCCCGCCTCGTCTTGACAAGGCCCTGTTGACGTAGGAATGAAAGGTGCTGGGAGAGGTTGGGCTGGGGTATCCCTGTCTCGGCCTCCAGCTCGTGAACCGTCTTCTCCCCCTCTCTAAGCAGGTGGAGTATCATTATCCGCTTCGGGTTAGCCATGCCCTTGCAGAACTCGGCCTGGATTCTGAAGAGCTCTTGGCTCAACTTATTCACATCTCCTCACCTAGCAGGGGCTAGCGTTACTGTCTTCCCCCCATTAGTAGGGGATGCGCACTCTCCCAGGAAGAGCTTGAATATCCACTCCAAGTCGCCTGAGAGGGCCTTCCAGTATATTCTGGAGAACGTTGATTTCATTATTGCTTTTATCCTGGATGGTTTCTGGGGTTCTGGGGGTTTGTCGTAGGTGGCTGAGACGAATATAGCCCTTCCGTATCCAAGCTCCATAGGGCAGTTTATCCTCCCGTTGTATCTGAAAACCTCCCCATACCCTTCTATGCCTGAGAGGATGTTCAAGACAGCTACCCCAGACTCTAGATGCGCTACAACGCCTGACTTTGATATTGGTATGTTGGTGGCGTCGCCTATGGCTAGGGCGTCGTCGTAGTCTTTGATGAAGAGCGTATGCTTGTCTGTAGGTATCCACCCTTCTTCATCACCTACCTCTGAACGTATAATCACATCAGCCCCCCTGTGGGGAGGTATAGCCAGTAGCAGGTCATACTCATACTCCTCGCCGTCCAGCGAGTATACTACCTTCTTCTTAGGGTCTACCGAGTCCATGCTGAAGAACGTAACAACCTCTATCCCCAGCCTCTCGTAGAGGGGTTCTATAACCTCGGATATAGCCTCGGCCGGGTAAGCCCTCGGGTATGGGGTTAGGAGCTTTATCTCAACCCTCTCCCTGATTCCACGTTTTCTGAAGTGTTCATCAAGTAGGAAGGCTGCCTCGTTGGGTGAGGGTGGGCATTTATACGGGACGCCTGCCACGGCTACAACTACCCTGCCTCCGCTGAACCCCTTGAGCTTCTCCCATATCCTAGCTGCGTTAAACGGCCCTGTGTGGAAGTTTAGAGAGCCCTCCTCCAGCCCCGGCGTCATGCTTGGGTCAGCCACAGCCCCCGTAGCTACAAGCAGATAGTCATACCCTAAACTCCTGCCGGTTTTAGTATATACCCTCCTATCACCAAGGTCTATCTTCTCAGCAGCCTCAGGATAGAACTTAACCAAGGGGTTTAACAGCCTGCTTTCCCTCTTCACATACCTCTCAGGCCTCTTCCCCTTCAGAGCCACGTCCAAGTTGGCTGGCTGGAAGACATGCTCATCAGACTCGCCCACCAGCTCTATTGAGACCTCCCCACGTTTTATCCTGCTCCTCAGCTGCTTAGCCAGTAGGTTGGCTGCAAACGTCCCCCCGGTTCCGGAGCCTACTATAACCACGTGCTTCAACCAGATTCACCTCCTACCTCTTTCTAAGAACCTTGATAACTATCCTGATGTATCCCTGCTCATCCACTATCTCCAGAACCTCGTTACCTGTCTTCCTAGCCCAAGCCTGGACGTCGCTCTTAGCAGCGGGGTCTGTCGCTAGGAGTTCTATCACATCCCCCACGTTGGCTCTCCTATACGCTTTATACAGGTCTGTTATAGGCCCTGGGCAGAAGCTTCCCCGGGAGTCCACTACTATCCTCTGCTCGGCCTGGGTCATCTCCTTTCCTCACCCCCTCCCTCCTTTAGATGAAGAGCGTAGTAGCTCCTTCGCTCAGCTCCAGAAACGTTGCAGCCCCCACTATGTCATCAACCTCCGGTATCAGGTCTTCTTTCTTAATCCCCATAACATCCATGGTTGTTGAGCATGCGTGGAGCTTGACTCCATTCTCCTTAGCTGTTTTTATCAGCTCCTCTATAGACGGGAGCTTCACCTTCTCCACCTTCTTCTTAATCATCCTAGTTACCAGCTCAGTCATTCCGGGGAGTATGCCCAGGATGTTGGGCATGGGGAGAGCTGGGTTACCTACGGGTGAGAGCTTTATCTTCTTAATCCCCTTCTTACTCACAACGTTCAAACCCCAGAAGGTGAGGAAGATATGCACCTCCTTACCCAAGGCCGCTGCTGTTGTAGCCAGCATGAAGGCTGGGTAAACCATATCTAACGTCCCCTTAGACAGTATTATGGCGAGCTTCTCAACCCGCTGGATTTCTTTCCCCTCCTCCTGAATACCTATTACCTTACTACTCATACCAAACCACCTCATCATGTTACTATATTCGAAGATGCTAATATTATTGCCGCAATTATAGTAATTACAGAAAATTACATGCATAACTGCGTAGGCAAAGTTATACATTTTAATGCATCTTGATTCCTCTGAGCAGGTATGACGTCTGTCGCCATAAGCGATGCTGGGGTTGTTGTGTCAGATAACCCCCACGCTACTTTGGCTGGTGTGTTGATGCTCTCACGCGGCGGGAATGCCTTTGACGCCTGCGTAGCTGCTAGCGCTGTTCTTGGGGTTGTCCTTCCCTTCACCAGCGGATTGGGCGGGGATGCGTTTATGCTCGCCAAAACACCGGGAGGGGTTCATGTCCTAATGTCATCCGGGGCATACCCAAGTGGGGTGGATGAAAAGCTGATATCCGAGATGCAGCGGAGCGGTGTTCCTGATAAGGGGCCTCAAGCAATAACCATACCGGGGTTGGCGGCCGCTTGGCTGGAGCTGGAGGCGCGTTTCTGCACGGTAAGAAGGCGGGAGCTCCTATCCTACGCTATCTCGCTTGCTGAGAATGGTTTCAAAGCGAGCAGGATGCTGGCTAAGGCCGTTTCCCACGCCAAGAGAAGACTTGATGGGGTTGGGGGCTGGTATAGTTTATACGGCTCTGTTAGTGAGGGGGATACCGTTAGAAACCCGCAGCTGGCGGATACTATGAAGACACTAGCCGAGAAGGGGTTTGAGGACTTCTACACGGGAGACACAGCTAGGAGGCTGGTGAACGAGCTTAAGAAATCAAACGCCCAGCTCTCCATAAGAGATTTCACAGAACATAAAGCCGAGTGGACAGAACCCATCACCTCCAAGTTCCTAGACTACACAACATACGAAACACCTCCCAACACACAAGGTTTAACAACACTACAGCTACTAAGGCTATACCAGCTTAAAGAACTGATAAACGAAAAGCTTTACAGCGGAGAACATCTAAAGAAGTACATCAAAGCATGTGCGGTAGCTTATGGGGATAGGGAGAAGCACATAACAGACCCAAGGTTCTACAAAGCCCCGGAATCTAAGCTCCTCTCCGACGACCATCTTTCACACGCGTTTGAACAACCCAAGCCGCTCTGGGGTATAGGGAGGGTAACAGGAGGGGATACAACCTTCCTAGCTGCAGCCGACTCGGAGGGAAACCTTGTGGGGTTCATCCAGAGCCTCTACTACTCCTTCGGCTCAGGCGTCGCTGCATGCGGCTTCGTCTTCAACAACAGAGCCCACGGGTTTACCGGAGGGGTAAATAAGGTGGAGAGGGGGAAGAGGCCCATGCACACCCTATCCTGCCTCCTGGCCGAGGGGCGTGGAAGGAGAATTTTAATAGGCTGCGCAGGAGCAGACCTGAGGCCTCAGCTGCATGCATCTACGTTGGCGTTAACAACAGCCTACGGCATGTCCTTAGAAGAGGCCGTAGCATACCCTAGGGTGCTGCTGGCCACAAGCGGTGGGGACGTGTATCTCCTCTCGGAGGCCGCTGGAGTAAAGCCGCCTTACGCAAACATAGGCTTATCGGATGCAAAATACCCCTCTACGGAAGTAGGTTTGGTGAACGCCTTAGAGGAGGGAGATGGCTTCGTCAAGGCTGTGGCAGACCTTAGAGGAGAAGCCGTAGCCCTACCTAAGCCGTGTAAAGGCAGCTAAGAAGATACATGGTAATATGGAGGGAGGGTATGTTGAGTATAAGGCTCTACCGGGAAAGTATGATACAGGCTATAAACTCCATAAAACCACTACAGATACCAGACGCCTCTAAAACGGCAGTCCGGGTTAATACATGCTCCAGCCCTATTAGGGCTTTAATTTTATTCCTATCCTAAGTGTTTTATGAGTGTATTATTTATTCTCTTTCCATTAATTTTCATGAAGTCTGCGTCGTATGTGTAGAATATTGGGTAGTGGAGGGATATGGCTGTTGATAATATCAAGGAATCGATCTCGGGTAACTTATACTTCATGCGTAGCTCTGACGCTGCGTAGCATATATCTTCCGTGACCCCCTCGGTTTTCACCAATTCGCCTAGCCTACTTTTTATGGCCAGGAATTTGTCGACGACGCCTAGCTTTAATGCGTAGTAGTATATCTCGTGTAATGCGATTATCGAGGAGGCTCTTGACATATGCTTGGCAAGTATCTCCCTAGACTCCTCAAACCTATCCTGCTCCTTGAAGAGAAATGCTATTAATACATTCGTGTCGTAGAATGCTTTACCCCCGGCCACTCCCTCTCCTCTCCTTATCCAGCTCCTCCGCCAGCCCTCTGACACGGCGTCCAGCAGGCTCTAAGGCCCCCTCCAGCTCATCTATCACATTTATCTTCTCTAGTACTAACCGGCCTCCGGATACTGAGACTACTACGGTATCCCCCACCCTAATCCCTACAGACTCGGCGATATCCTTAGGTATAGTTACTTGATACTTCCTGGTTACCTTAACCCTCCTCACGTACTACCAATTAATAGTAGTACCATAAAAATATTATTATGATTTTAACGTTCTAGTAGCTTTAGGATGCCCTTGATTATACTTAATGCTGGGGGTATTAGGAAGAGCTGCATCAAAGTAGTTAAATCTATTACAGCCCGTATAGAGACATTTTGTATTAGTCCTTCGGGGATTTTAATGCTTATTATCCCGCCGTTTAGGAGGTAGTAGATGTATAGCGCCAGCAAGGAGGCTCCGGCTATCGTGGCGACGCCCTCAGCCCTGGTCTTCCTGAAGAATACGCCTAGGGAGTGGGAAGTTGCAATACCTAAACCTATAATGGGGACTAAGGGACTGACCGTGAAGAGGTCTGGCAAATTTACGTCTGCTGTAAAGAGTTTTGCTACTGAGATGAGGTTTGACGGAATGTAGTAGAATATGGTGATATAGATTATGAATGTTGCTGTAGCTGCTGCAGCCCTTAGGGCTAGGCCACGCCTAGTTAACTCCAGCCCCAGAAGCCTAGGCAATTACCTCAACCTCCCAATATCACGTGAACCTTATTGGTGGTAATAGAGTTAAGTTCTAGGTTGAAGATGCTGCCTATCATCCATTTCATATAACTCAACATAGGCTATTCCTCTAGGTGTTATTTCCGACGGGCCGCTCCCTATGCTCACTGGTATAGCTACAGCTACGTGGATGGGGTTGTAGGGCTTTGCATATGAAGAGCTTACGTTTATTCCCTTGATGAGGGGACTCAGCTCGTAGATCACCCCTCTCTCAAGGCGGAAGGAGAGGGGCTTGGTTAAACCCTCTATCACCATCCTATA
>DQVM01000018.1 GCA_015661775.1 Candidatus Caldarchaeum subterraneum
GTCGCTAACCTCGCGGGGGAGAGATTCTAGTATTGTATATTCTGTTACTGCGGATTCTGAAGCTTTGAACAAAATGCTATGGGGGGTGTTGGACCTGGATGCTTGGGTTATGAGCTGCTTCAGGTCGTATAGAGGTAGGCCTACCCTAGTTAGCTTATGACGGTATTTCTCCAGCTGCAGGTCTATTAGTATTGTGTTTACCAGCTCTCTTATCAACGGTGCTGTCAAGTATTCTATGTTGAGGTCACGGAGCTTCTCCTCAGCCAGCATAGCAACTTTATCAGCCAGCCTAGAGGGTATGTTGGCTTCCCTAATCAGGACATCCACTATCTTATTTCTGTCGAAGGGCTCTACTGCGTGGTTTGAGCGTCTGACTATCATCATGCTGGGCGAAGACAGGGCTTTACGCAGGTCAGCCAGAACCTGAAGAACCGCCTCACCCTTGCGGGAGAGCTCATACAGCCTCGTCTTTTCATTAACCTGAACCAAACCCGCCGAAAGTAGCTTCTTCAAGTGATACGAGAACTTCCCAGCATCCCTCTGCTTCGTCATGCCCAGCATACGCATTAAATCCGTATAACCAGCCGGCTGAGTTGCTAAAATCCTGAGCATCTTAAGCCTCTGAGGCGAGGAGAGAGCCTCGAGGACTATAGATTCGTCTACGCTGAAGCTGGACATCCGGTCTCTATCCCATTCTACTTATCACTCCTTGATTAAAAATCCATAAGCCGGAAACGGTTATATAAAACCCCCAACTACGGAAAAAACATGAAACTAGTTAAACATTTTTTAGAATTTGACGGATATTCTCGAAAAGAAGTTAGTCAAATAATTAACTCAGCGTTAAAGTTAAAAAAACAAGGCTACCCAGCCAACAAACCTTTAAAGAATAAAGTCGCTGCGTTAATCTTCCAGAAGCCATCAACAAGGACTAGGGTTTCTTTCGAGGGAGGTTTAGCTAGGCTGGGAGGCTACGCCCTTTACCTAGGCTGGCAGGAGCTGCAGCTGGGGAGGGGGGAGAGCGTAGCCGATACGGCGCGTGTAATGAGCAGGTATGTTGATTGTATAGTAGCACGGGTTTACAGCCACGCCACCTTAGTTGAGATGGCTGGTAACAGCAGAGTGCCTGTTGTGAATGCGTTGAGCGATAAGCACCACCCATGCCAGGCTCTAGCGGATATTATGACTGTCTGGGAGTATAGCAGGAGGCTGAGGCTTAGGAATGTTAAGATAGCGTATGTAGGTGATGGGAATAACGTATGTAATTCTTTAATTCAGATATGTGCTCTGCTGGGGATGAGGCTCTCCGTAGCTACCCCCAGAGAGTATAAACCAGACGATGAGATAGTTAAGAAATCCCTAGAATGGGCCGGTGAAACGGGGGCCGTTATAGAGCTTCTGGAAGAACCTGATGAAGCGGTTAAGGAAGCGGACTTCGTATATACTGACGTTTTCATATCCATGGGGCAGGAGGAGGAGAGGCAGAGAAGAATAGAAGCCTTCCTACCCAAGTACCAGGTGAACAGGAAGCTCCTCTCCCACGCCAAGCCACACGTAAGGTTCATGCACTGCATGCCCATGCATGTCGGCGAGGAGGTTACAGCCGACGTGGCTTACAGCGACTTTTCAATAATATACGACCAGGCCGAGAATAGGATGCATACGGAGGCCTCGCTTCTCCTATACCTGCTGCGGGGAAGGGGATGAAACGATATAACATAAATACACGGCGTTGTAAGATTAAAGGAGGCGGAAGGGGCAGTTGGGTATAGTGGGTTTCCTCAAGACGACTGTAACCCTGCTGAAACTGGCTAAAAAACCTAGGAGAGAAGAGCTATCCATCTCGCTCAGAATAACGCTGCTCGGAATAGCTATCCTAGGTATGATAGGGTTTATAATAAAGTTCATAGCCCTGGCCTTCCAATTCGTTTAATAGGAGCTGGATACAGGGTTAGATTAGCTCCACCGAGTGAGGAGTTGAGCATGTCAGCACCCTCCAATAGGTATTTTGCCGTAAAGACTACGGTTGGGCAGGAGAAGAACGTGGCCCGGCTAATAGAAGCTAGGCTGGCCGAGGTTCTGGTCGAGGAGGTGGCCGAGCCTAGCGGAAGCACGGCAGTAGATGACTCCAACTGGGTGATACAGATATTCGAATCGCCTAAAAACGTAACGGTATCTACGGTATCCCTCTACCTAGATAAAGAAGGAGAACTTACAGCACCTCTCAGGATTGAACTCTACAAAATTAAGGAGCCTCCTGAGGAGTTTACGCTGGGAGAGGAGCAGGAGTTGGATTACGTATCGTTGATAAGGGATGCTCAGCTGCTTACCAACGCCAGCTACGACCCTCTACTGCTGGATAAACCAGGCTGGTATGACATCAGGATACCCACAGGGGTGGAGCTTAGGAGATACACGGTTTATGGAGTTATGGCAAAAGCACCCAACCTAAAGCAGGGTAGATACATGCTACACTATACGGAAAACAAGCTATACGTAGATGGACGGGCCTTCACAACAAGCGACGCAGGAGTAAGCTGGAGGGAAGAAGCCTTCAACATCCTCTTCAAGGTTAAAGAAAGCACCGACGTAGCGTCAATCATAATCCTCCCCAGCGTCAAGGGTTATGTATTCATCGAGGGCCGGGGACGGGAGGCAATAGCCGCAGCTGTTCAGGGGATAAGGCATGTTAAGAACAGGCCCTTGATAACCGTGACGCTTGACGAGATAGCTGAGCATCTGGTTGAGAAGCCGTTGATAGACGTGCTGACAGTAGGGCAGATGGTTGAGATAGTCTCAGGCCCTCTACGGGGCCTCATGGGGAAGATAATAAGGATAGACAGGTCAAAACGGGAAGTTACGCTTGAGCTGACAGAATCAACCTACCAACTCCCCATATCTGTATCGGTAGACTCTGTAAGAATCCTGGACGAGGTTAAGAGCAGGAGAACATAATTTTATTAACCAGACCCATACGCGTCGGTATAGACATGGGGTGAAGTAGATTGCCGGAGAAGACGTTTAGGTTCTTGGTTGAGGGAGGTAAAGCTACTGCAGGCCCGCCTATAGGCCCTGCGCTAGGGCCTTTGGGGCTTAACATAATGCAGGTGGTAGATAAGATAAACGAGGAAACAGCGGAGTACCATGGCATGCGCGTCCCGGTGGAGGTTATCGTAAACCCGGATACGAAGGAGTTCAGGGTTGAGGTCGGTACACCCAGCGCGGCGGCGCTTATAGTAAAGGAGCTGGGGGTTGAGAAAGGCTCTGGAACGCCGGGCCAGGACTGGGTAGGCTCCCTCTCGGTTGAGCAGGTGGTTAAGATTGCTAGGATAAAGATGCCTGATATGCGTGCTAAGACGCTTAAAGCTGCTGTGAAGCAGGTGCTGGGGACATGTGTTAGCATGGGTGTTTTGGTGGAGGGGAAGAACCCGAAGGAGATAATAAGGAACATAGACGAGTATATGAAGGGCTTTGAGGAGCAGGAAGCCCAAGCGGTGGAAACAGGTTCTTAAGGAGGGAGAAGGAGGGGAAAACGCTAGGGTAGGTTGATGAAAGGCCATGATGAAGGCAATCCTCTCCAACTTCCTAGAGGCTGTTAAGAAAGCAAAGGAGCTTAAGGGCAGCAGAAACTTTAAACAATCCGTCGAGGTGATAATCAACATAAAAGGCGTTGACTTGACGAAACCCGAGAACAGGTTCAGCGAGATAGTGGAGCTCCCACATGAGCTAGGGAGGAAGAGGAGGAAGATCTGCATAATAGCTTCAGGAAACCTGGCCATGACAGCCAAGAGAATCCAAGGGGTTGATAGGGTTATTGAGAAGGAGGAGCTGGAGGCTTTAGTCGGTAACAGGCGGGAGGCTAAGAAACTGGCCAGCAGATACGACTTCTTCCTAGTCGAGCCGGCTTTAGTAGGCCTAGCCGCCAGAGCCTTAGGGGCTGCGTTGGGAGCTAGGGGCAAGAACCCAATCCCAATACCCCCGGGCCAGGACTTGGAGAGGATGGTTCAACGCTACGCCAACAGCGTAACCGTCAGGATGAGGAAAATCCCGCAGGTGGCGGCTATAGTAGGGACGGAGGAGATGGAGGACCAGAAGATAGCGGAGAACGCCGAGGCCGTCTTCAACAGAGTGGTGGAGAAGCTGGAGAAAAGAATAAGAAACATAAACTCCGTATACGTAAAAACCACGATGGGAAAACCGGTAGAAGTGGAGATTAAAGAGTAGATATACCCTGTTCTACCCTCTAGCAACGCCGTTCTAATAAATAGAATTAATTATCATCTGGCTGGGATTAATACGTGAGGTGCAGGTTTTGGAGGCGATTAAATGGTTTGTCGTAGCAAGCCTATTGGCAGCAGCGTTCACGGGGTTGATTTATTTAACGACTCAGGAAAACCCAGCTGACGGAAAAGATGCATGTACAGCAGTAACCAACACAGAGACAATAACGGTAACCGTAACCCAGACGATAACCACCTACGTAACAACACCAACAAATATAGTAATAGAAGATAGCTCAGGAAGATGCGGAAGTCAAGAAAAACCCAAGCTGGAGATAGTAGATAAGAAACCAGTAAACAACGGGGAGGGGTATATTGTCGTCATCGCATACAGCGAGCAGACCAACGTCCCATGCTACCGCCACGTCGTAGAGAATATATACGTCTCACCACGTAACCCACCAGTAATAGTTGTGAACCTAAAGCTAGAACCTACATCCGAGATCTGCATACAATGCGTAGGTGTTGTGGAGACGTTGATAAGAATAGGCTCGGCTGGTGAGCCTATCCCGGAGGGGACGGAGATTAGGGTGAACGGCCTGGCTGTGGTGGTTTGAGGTATGGTTTTTATTCTGGAGAGGAGGAAAAACGTTAAAGGATGGTGAGTTCTCAACAAGCCAGCTGATTGGGTAGTTGAGGGATGAGTCAGCAGACAGTCCTCAGGCCAAGCCTGCTTAGGAAGAGGAGGGTCGTAGAGGAGCTAGCCCGCCTCATCAAGGAATACCCAGCTATAGCGGTCTTCGACCTTACCGGAACTAGGGCTAACATCATACACGAGATGCGGAGGAAGCTTAGAGACATGGGGGTGGTAAAGGTTGCTAAGAAGACGCTCTTCATGAAGGCAGCCGACCTAGCAGGTAGGCCGGATGTTAAGAAGCTGGTTGAAGACCTAGCTAAACCCGCTGGATTCATATTCACAACGTTAAACACGTTTAAGCTGAGCTTGATTATAGAGCAGAACAAGATCCCCATGTTCGCCAAGGCCGGCGAGACCGCCGACTTTGACGTCTGGATACCTGAAACCAACACAGGCCTACCGCCTGGGCCTATTCTAACCGACTTCGGCAAGCTTAAGATACCTACCAGGATTGAGGGGGGCCAGATATGGGTGGCTAAAGACACGCTGGTTGCTAAGAAGGGTGATGTAATAGACCATCTCCTGGCCAGTATCCTGGTTAGGCTTAACATAAAATCGGTGATGAGGGGGCTCTCGCTAATAGCGGCGTATGAGGATGGTGTGATAATAAAGGCTGAGGACCTTAAGCTGGACCTGGGTAGGTTTAGGCAGGACTTGGCGGAGGCAACCCAGCATGCTATGAACCTAGCTGTGGAGATAGGCTACGTAACGCCTGAGACGATAAGGCCTATCATAACGCTGGCGGTCAGGAGGTCGATGAACGTAGCCCTAGAAGCAGGTTACGTCAGCAGGGATATAGCGCCGCAGATAATAGCCAGGGCCCATGCGATAGCTGCTGCGGTGGCTGCGAGAATAGGGCAGGCTGGATAAAAGGCTCTAATAAAATATTCTTAGATGAATTTCTCAGGGTTTGAGAGGACTGTAGCCAGCTTATCCCTATCCTGAACCGCGCCCTGCCCCAGGTTTGGTTTCCCGCCTCCGCCTCCTCCTAATGCTCTGCAGAGCTTGGACGCTACTTCACCTGCTTTATAGCCCAGCTCTATAGCCTTCTGGTTGGCGTAGCAGATTATCCTAGCCCCTTCACCTGAGGTAGCGACTATGGATAAAGCAGGTGCTTCAGTGTCCTCAACCAAGCCTGCTGCAAGCTTAATCAAATACTCCTGATCCGTTATCTCCTCTTGGGCTGTGTATATCGTGAGGCCGTTCTTCCTATGGGCTGGGCTTTTCCTAACCTCGGAAACCCGGGCCTCTACCATCTTGTCTAGGATTCTCCTTAGTGTTTTTCTCAGCTCCTTTACCTCGTTCTCAAGCTCAGCCACCTTCTTCGGAAGCTCCTGATGCTGCGAAGATAATATACCGGAAGCCTCCTCGAGTATCTTCTCGCTCTGCTGTATATGCTGCAACGCGGCTGGGCCTACTGAGAAGATGAGGCGTTCAACCCCGTCTTGTATCCTCTCGTTTCGTATAATCTTGATTAGGCCTACGTCCTCGGTGTTTTCGCAGTGTATTCCGCCGCAGGCCTCGGCGTCCCAGCCCTGTATCTCGACTACTCTAATCTGGGCTGATGGGACTTCACCGCCTTGGTAGAGGAAGAACCCGTGTATCCGCTCCGCCTCGTTTCTATCCTGCCAAGATATTCTCACGGGTAGGCGTTTTGCTACAATTTCGTTGGCGGTCTTCTCTATCCTCCTTATGTCCTCGGGGGTTAGGCGGCGGTGGTGGTATATATCTAGGCGGGCTTTGTCTGGTTCTTTCTTAGCCCCGGCCTGCCATGCGTGTTTGCCTAAAACCCTCCTGACTGTTCCTATCATGATGTGGGTAGCGGTGTGGTGGCGTGAGATGCTTAGCCTCCTCTCCCTGTCGACTATCCCCTCAACCTCGGCGCCGGCTGGAGGGGGGTTTCCCTGGTAGCGGTGGATTATAACATCACCTACTATCTGGGTGTCTATTATTCTACATTCTCCGCCGTTGTAGGTTAATGCCCCGGTATCCCCCACCTGCCCCCCTCCCTCGGGGTAGAAGAGTGTTTGGTCCAGTATTATATGGCCGTCTATTACTGCTATGACCTTGGCTTTGAAAACGTAGCTGTAGGGCTGCTCGTAGTAGAGTTTTCTGGTGGCTGGGTAGTTGGATACGTCTATCCGGGTTTTCTCCTCCTGTCTCTGGGGCTGCTCGGTTAAGTGCCTTGCAGCAACCTGCTCGAAGAAGTCCTCCGGGATGCTGACCTTGGCGCCGTGCCTCTCAGCCACCTCCGCTACGATATCTGGTGTTATCCCCCTCTCGTCGTAGAACCTAATCAGCGTCTCTGTTGAGATAGGCTTCCCACCCTTAACCTCCCGCTCCACAGCCTCAATACCCTTAGCCAGCGTCTCCCTAAACTTCTCAACCTCATGCCCAACTATATCAAGAACCTCGTCCCGCATCTCCCCCAGCGTGGGGAAGTCATACGACCAGTAGACCAGCTGTAGGTCGAGTAAATCCAGCAGCTTGTCTTCAGAGCCTAAAGCACGTAGGAGCCTGTAGGTTTTTCTTATCAGGAGCCTTGCTAGGTAGCCTGCCTTCACGTTGCTGGGAACGACGCCTGCTGAGATTATGAACGCTATCGCCTTAGTAAAGTCCAGCGCTGCGTAGAGCCGCTCCAACGGGATTATCTTCTTCTCAATCTCGTCGAGAGGGATTCCTGATGCTTTCGAGACGAGGCGCCTAGCCTCAGCTATTGGCATCTCCTTCTTGGGGGTTACTAGGGCTGTGTGGGGTGAGTATCTGCGTAGCAGCTCCTCCTCAGGCCTCTCTACTGGGATGAGCTTGAGAACCTTAGGGTAGAGGTCGCCGTATATGGCGTCGAAGCAGCTCGGCGTCCCTTGGCTGAACCACGCGTAGCGCTCAATCCCATACCCTGTGTCGACGGTCTTTATCGGGGTTTCCTCCAGCTCTTCTCCGTCGGTTTTATACTGCATGAAAACCAGCGTCGCCAGTTCAAGGCCGTGGGATATGACTTCGAGGCAGGGGCCGGCGTTTCCCCCTCCCGACCAGAAGGCCTCTTTATACGTTATGCTGATAGGGTCTACTCCAAGCGTCTTGGTCATAAACTCGTGGCAGTAAGCTGTCGTCTCTTCCTTCCAGTATATTGGCTTGTCGGGGTAGTTGAAGGCATGATGCCCCCCCATCTCGAAGATCGTCAGGTGCCGGCCGAAGGTGAGGCCCACTTTATCTATATCCACCATCCTTATGCACGGCTGGCTTATTACTAGGGGGTTGGCTGGAGGGGGTGCTATGCCGTTGGTAACCCATGGCTGGAAGTCGATTATGGAGGCGTGGACTAGATAGAGGTCTGTCCTCCACCGTGCTACGACTGGGTAGGGGTTTATAACCTCATGACTTCTTTCTTTAAAGAATGTGAGGAACCTGCTCCTGGCCTCCCTAACCGAGAGCCTCTCCCTAGTGGGGGTTTTATCCACGAACCCGTAGGGGACGCATGGGGATTCCCCGCATACCTCACGCTCAGCGTCCAGCGTCCAGAAAAACTCGCCGCAGACCCTACACCTACGCCTAACAAACCCATTCTCCAGGAAGAAGCTCAGCCTATAATGCTCCTCATGCAACGCCATTTACAGCATTATCTAGAGCTGGCCTCTTAAAGATTTTTACACCCTAGCGAATACCTAAGCTGTGGAATGGGCTGGATTAAACAAGGGGGGAGGGTTCGCCTTATGGGTGGGGCTTTAATTGCTGGAGAGTATGCGGCTGGCCAAGTATCGGCATTATATTTTCCACAATAAAAGACAAAACCTTATTCATTTTACTAAATAAAGACAGATGCTGTAAATAATATAATACAAAACTATGAAGCCCATTTTTATTTTTCCTTATTTTATAGCGATAATAATTATAATATTAAGTAAATACCCGCATAAACAAAATAGATTTATAACATGGTCTATTTTCGTACATTAGGTAAGTTGGTGGGAATGCTATGAGGAAGCTCCTGCTGATATTGCTGATACTTTCCCTCGCTGCTGCGGCATTCGCTACTGTGCTGACGGTAAACAGCGTAGGCCCCGCTGCTGCTGGAACAGGAAATCTACAAAACCCGGGAACAGTAGACAAGGTATACTACGTCTTCTCAAACGGTGAGATAACAGATA
>DQVM01000155.1 GCA_015661775.1 Candidatus Caldarchaeum subterraneum
AAAGGAGGTGCGAAGGGATTTGAGTGAAAAGAAACGCTTCCTCTTCGTAGTAACAACCGGAGCTAACGAACCTAAGAAAGCTTTTACACCTTTTTACTACGCCTCGGCAGCAGCTGCTATGGGCTACGAAACCTACCTATTCTTCGTAGCTGAGGGGCCTTCGCTTCTTCAGAAGGATGTAGCGGAGAGCCTCAAGACAACAGACGATGGAGAACCGTTAAAGAAAGTAATTGACATGGCGTTAAAGAATGGAGTTAAGTTTTTGGTATGCAGCGTAGCAGCTAAAGTTATCTGGAAGTTTAAGGAAGAGGACCTACCCTCCGAGGCAGAGTTCGCAGGGGCGGCTACGCTGATAGAAATGGCCTCAGACCCCAACACCACAATCTTATACTTCTAAACAGGTGAGGCCCGTGGATAAAGGATATAAAGGATGTAAGATACCTGAGGAGCTCTACTACGATTTAGAATACCACGTATGGGCTAGGATAGATGGATCCATCGTAACAATAGGAGCTACAGACCCGGCTCAGGCTTACGCGGGGGAGATTATCTACATAAAGATAAAGGATAAAGGGACAAAGATAGAAAGAGGAGGGATACTGGCTACAGTTGAGAGCGCCAAGTACATGGGCCCGATGCGCTCGCCTGTAAGTGGTACAGTAGTTGAAGTAAACCAAGAAGTGGCTTCAAATCCTGCTTTGATAAACCAAGATGCATACGGAAACTGGGTAGTTCAGCTTGAGGCTGAGAAGATAGAGGAGGAGCTCAAGCTTCTAACACCGGGAAATGAGGCGCTTGAGAAGTATCGTTCAATAATCGATGAGTGGGGAATTGAATGTAGAGAAGAATAGATACTCGACATCACTTGATTCATTTTTTCCGAGGGAGAGTATAGTTATTATTCTTGATATGGTAGATTTTACAAACCCAGCTTTAAATCTGGCTCTAGAAGATGAAATACTGGAATTTATTGCTAAAAGTAGTAGCCCCTTATCTGTTGTTAGGTTTTGGCGTAACTCTGAATGTCTAGTAGCAGGGCCTAGAAAAAGCAGATACTATGGATGGTATAGAGAGGATATGGCAAGAAAAATGAATGTAAAAATATTTACAAGATCAACAGGTGGAGGGGTTGTCTTTCATGACTTGGGAAATCTAAACTGGAGTTTTTACATAAAGAAGGAGCAAAAATCCTTCACTCCGCCCTTGGAGATTTTTAAGTCAGCCGCTCTTATGATATGTAACGTACTTAATAAAAAGTATAATGTCAACGCCTGCTTCGCCCCGCCTAATAGAATAGATGTTAACGGGTATAAAATCTCGGGAATGGCTGCTCGTTCAACATCTAACGCGATACTAGTTCACGGAACGCTGTTGTTCAGAACAGACCTTGATAAACTTGATAAACTATGCATACCGCCTCCCGACTGTCCTCCTGTAACTAACCTATGTTATATAAACAGCGAATTAACCATCGATAAATTTATCTTTCATTTCTATGAAAATCTTAAATCTTATGGATATAGACTTCTGGTTAAGAAGATTTCTTGTTTTACTTAAATTTAATATTTGAAAAAGTTTTTATTCATGCATTTGAATATTAAGAGAAATGAAGATGAAAATGGAGTCGATAAAACCTGCTCTAACACTAGATGCTAGAGGAGACATGTGCCCTATGCCTGTGATGAAAACCAATAAAGCAATACAGCAAGTAGAGGTGGGGCAGATCCTGGAGGTTTTAGCCACAGACCCAGCGTCAAAACCAGATCTAGAAGCCTGGTCTAAAATGACTGGACATAAGATAATAGCATTCCAAGAGGAGGATACATCCCCTAAAGTGTATAAGTTCTACATCCAGAGAACAAAGTAGGTGATAAAAATGAGTGAAGGGAAGAGCAGGTTATTAATCGTCGCAAGTCGGGGAACTGCAGATGGATTATACCCAGCACTTATACTAGCTACAACAGCGGTTTCTCAGGGAAAAGAAGCTTATATCTACTTTACATTTGGTGGAATGAAGCTGTTAACAAAACAGATGGCTGAGACCATAAAGCCTTCTGTAGACCTTGGCCTTAGTAAGGAAGAGCTTGAACAGCTTCTCGCTAAGGGAGGTATGCCCAGTTTAGTTGATATGCTGAAGATGGCTAAGGAGAGTGGAGTGAAGATTTACGCATGTTCACCGACTATGAACCTATTTGGACTTAAGCAGGATGATTTAGTCGATGTAGTCGACGAAGTGATAGGTGCATCGGCATTCCTACAAATGGCGTCAGACCCGAAGACATTAGCTATTTTTATCTAAAATATTATTTATTTCTCCTAATTTTTATTTTGCAAGAATCTTTGCCTCTTTAGTCCTTATATCTTTTATAACCTTATCCAACATGTCATAAGCTTTGATTATCCTTTCATCGGCTAATTTATAATATACCACCCGGCCCTCGTTTCTTGCTATAACTGCGCCGATTCTCCTTAGCACAGCCAGGTGTTGTGAGATTGTCGTCTGTCTTATTCCAAGCTCCTTCTGGAGCTCAGCTACGTTCTTCTCACCATTTCGCAATAAGTCAATTATAGCTAGCCTAATAGGGTGGGAGAAGGTTTTGCAAAACTCCGCATGAAACTGGTATATCTTCTTCTCTGTTCCTCGCATCATTTTGCTTCTTGAATTATAGCTAACTTGTTGATATATTTATGTTTTATTATTTTTTAGATATTTAACATATTGATTGCAACGTTAAGTATATACTCGCTAATCAGCAACCCATCTTTAGAAATCTTCTAGATTAAGTCTTAGCAGAGGAATTCCTAGGAATATAACCAGCAGGGGTGCTGAAAAATAAAAGAACTGGAGACATTCGGCCATAAAATTTTTAATTCAAATATTCTGGATGAATATTTGGAATGAGTGATATACGTATAGAAAACTTGGTTAAACGTTTTGATAAGACCGTTGCAGTAGATGGTGTTAGTTTGGATATTAATGATGGGGAGTTTGTCGTCTTGTTAGGCCCCTCCGGATGCGGCAAGACTACCACGCTCAGATGTATAGCTGGGTTGGAGACGCCTGATGAGGGATACATATACATAGATGGAGACGTGGTTAATAGTCTTCCGCCTAAAGACCGTGATATAGCTATGGTCTTTCAAAACTACGCGCTATACCCTCACATGACTGTTTACGACAATATGGCCTTCCCGCTGAAGATGCGGAAGCTCCCCAAGAATGAGATAGACCGCCGTGTTAGGGAGGCTGCGCGTCTGCTCAACATACAGCACCTGCTTAACAGAAGGCCGAAGCAGCTTAGTGGAGGAGAGCAGCAACGTGTGGCGCTGGGGAGGGCTATAGTGAGGCAGCCTAAGGCCTTCCTGATGGATGAGCCGTTAAGCAACCTAGATGCAAAGCTCCGGGTCTACATGAGGGCGGAGTTGAAAAGGCTTCAGAAGGACCTCAACATAACCACAGTCTATGTAACCCATGACCAGGCTGAGGCTATGGCGATGGCTGATAGGATAGCTGTAATGAACCGAGGTAAGATACAGCAGTATGGCGTACCTATTGAGATATATAACAGACCAGCCAATACGTTTGTAGGCGGGTTTATAGGAAGCCCTCCCATGAACCTGATTAAAGCTTCAGTAATTGAGAAGAATGGGGATGTGTTTCTTGACGCTGGTTATTTTCTTTATAATGCCGGGGATGTTGGCAGCGTGTTAAAAGAAAAGATTGGTGGTGAGGTATACATAGGGGTTAGGCCTGAGGATATTCTCCTCTCCACCAGTAGTAGCGGGGATTCAGTATTCGAGTCGGAGATTTACGTGGTAGAGCCTATGGGGGCTAATATGATTATTGACCTTAAGCTGGGAGGTGATATTATTAAGGCGGTCATACCATCTACCACCGGGTTTTACGCAGGTACGCGTGTTTGGGTTGGATTTAGACGTGATAAAATACACATCTTCGACGCTAAGACCGGGAAGCTCATAGTATGAGCTTTATCCCTTTACGGCGCCTACAACTATCCCCCTCATAAGGTATTTCTGCAGCAGAGCATAGAGTAGTAGGGGAATTGCCATAGTCAGGACAGACGCGGCGGTTAACAACCCCCAGTCAACGAAATACCTCCCTCTAAGTAGTGAGATAGCAACAGTAATAGGCTGTAATTCACGCGCCCCGGATAAGAGGATTAAAGCGAAGAAGAAATCATTCCAAACCCATACGAACTGTAACGCAGCTACGGATGATAAAGCAGGGAGAGACATAGGCAATACTATCTTATAATATATTTTAAAGTCCGATGCTCCATCAACACGCGCCTGTTCCTCAACCTCAGTGGGTAGCGTGGCGAAAAAGTTACGGAAGAAGAAGATAGTCCAAGGGGTGGCGAAGGCCGTGTGTACTATGACTAGGCTGGGGAAAGTGTTCAAGAGTCCCATTTGATTAAGCATTATAAAGAGTGGAATAACCACAGATTGCTGCGGGAGTGTTTGTAATAAAACTATGGTAAGGAAGAGCATGTTCTTTAGTGGGAAGCTGAACCGGG
>DQVM01000082.1 GCA_015661775.1 Candidatus Caldarchaeum subterraneum
CGTATAGTGTGAAGCTGCTCTTGGAGAGGCCTAGGTGCTTGAAGACTATTTCCTCGTCTTCAAACTCAGGTAAGTCGTTAAACTCTAGGCTCTCCATCTCCTTGATTATCTTCTCAGCATTAACCTTCCACTCTTCAAAGATGCTGTTCCAGTTCTGGTAGTAATGGCCTGCTCTTTTCTTGAATAACTCCACACGCCTCTCAACCTCCTTGGGGTCAGTTACAGGGATTGGGGTGATGTATAGGTATCCGTTCAGGACTCTATGCGATATCCCCAGAGCAGGAGGGACTACGAATGTTCTTGAGTTGTAAGAAGACAGGGCCCACTGCCAAGCCATTGGGTGTATGGCGTCAAGCGGGTATAGGGGCTCGCCGTGGTGCATGCCGTCTTGGAACCAGAAGAGGCTGGACTCCCAGTCTCTCCTAGGCCCTGGGTTTCTCTCGAAGACGTAGTAGTAGGGGTACATCCTTTCCCAGCCTTCAGCTCCTTTAGGCGTCTCAACCTCGTAAGCGTATGGGAACCTGTCTTTACCATTATTGGTCATGGCTTTAATGTGCTACTTACGGACTTGCATATAATAATTCTTGTTTACTAAAAATGGTTAACAGCAAAATGAAGTTATCTATTGTTGAATAACTCTTATATAAGATGAAATGACGTTTTCACATGATTAGGTTAAACGTGCCCAACTTTAAAGCTCTCTTCGGAGTAGCTCTCCTTCTTCGACGTTGTTACTTATGTGAACTGCTCATCCTTTACACCGCATCTCAGAGCATATAGGACACGCTGGTATAGTAAATGGGTTTGGTAAAGTTAGGATGTGTATTGTTTATAGAGATGGTTAGGGCTGTTTTGGCAGCGTAGCAAGGCTGGCTGGAGAAAGAAATATAAACCCAAGGGATAAGGTGTGTTATACGCCTAAGCCTTGGCTAGGTCTGAGAGGATGAGGAACGGGAAAAGGGTTCGACGTATTCCAGTGGAGGGTATTAGGGTTATTCCTTGGCTCCCCCAGCGTGAGGATATGGGGGACTTGGTTTCCCTAGCTAAGTCCATTAAACAACGGGGGGATGTTGATGTCCCTATTAAGGTAAGGCCCGTCGGTGATGGCTTCTACGAGCTTGTATGGGGTAGGCGTAGGCTTGAGGCGGCTAAGATAGCGGGTGTTAAGGAGATAACCTGCATAGTTGAGGAGCTCTCCGACGAGGATGTGATTAGGCAGAACGCTATCGAGAACCTGTTACGGAAGGATAAAAACCCGTTGGAGGAGGCTGAGTTTTTCCAGTTTTGGAGCAGGAAAACCGGGAAGACGTATGATGAGATAGCTAAGAGCCTGGGGATAAGCCCAAAATACATATATAATAGAGTTGAGCTCCTCGGCCTCGCTCCCGAGGTTATAAAAAAGATTAACATGATTTCTACCGATAGGAAAATAGGCCTCCTCCCCCTGCTTTATCTACACAAGATAAGGGACCCCAACCTACAGAAGAAGATATTCAACGAGTTTATCGAGAAAAACTGGACCGTCAACGAGCTTCGTAAGAGGATAGACGAGGTTCTAAAAAACAGGGAGGAGGAGCATGTAGATGAGCAGCCTAAGAGAAGCGTCTACTACGACCTAACCATCCCCCTAGTCCCCGACGACCTCAGCTACTCCAACATCTCCAACCTAAGAGAATCCGAGAATAGACCCCCAAAGATATTCACACACTTCGACACCCCCTCACTCTTCTTCAAAGATGGAAAGACGATAGACCAGTATCCAATAGACTGGTTTATAGGAAAATGCTTCATAGTAGACGTTAGATGCAACTCCCCTGACGAGGTTATAACCGTTCAGAGGGTTAAGGAGATATTGGAGAGACACTACCTACCCCCAGACTCTATGGTATTCCTATACACCGGATGGTTTAGATACTGCGGTACGGAGAGGTATAACGAGCACCCAACAATAGACCTGGGGTTGGCTGAATGGCTTGTAGAGAAAAGAACACGTATACTTGGGATGGATATGCCCAACCCTGAGAGAGGCGGCAAGGAGGTGCATAAGCTACTCCTGTCCAACGATATATTGATTTTAGAGAACCTAGCTGACATGTCTCCTGTAGCTGGTAAGAAGGTAACCGCATACGCCCTTCCGATAAACATAAGGCAGGGGGGCGTATCCCCAGCTAGGGTTACTGTAAGGTTAAGGACGAAGAGAAAACCGTATACTGACAAATCAAAAAACGACGTAAAACTTTATAATAACACCCCTGGCGGTCAAGTAATGAGAGGTTGAGAAAACGTGAGACTATTATCCTTCTCAGTTAACAACGATAGTGTAAGGGTTGGTTTATTGACGGATAAGGGGATACTAGACCTAGCCACTGCGTATAGGATAATCTATGGGGACGACTCTACGCCTAACTGGTTTAACTCCATGCGGAGCTTACTTGCTGGAGGCGATGATGCTATACAGCTGGTTAAGAAGCTGGAGAAAAAAGCATCTACCCTAGGTTATTCAAAACCCCTCTATTACTCCCCCTCCGAGATAAACTTCAAACCCCCAGTCCCAGACGCTAGGAAAATACTCTGCGTAGCCGCCAACTACGTCTCACACGGAAAGGAACTCACCATAAAAGTCCCTGAGAAGCCGTATTTCTTTGGGAAATACCCCAACACGCTGATAGGTCATGAAGAGAATATACTGATTCCTAAGACGTCTAACAAGATAGATTACGAGATAGAGCTGGCTGTCATAATAGGGAAGAGGGGTAAGTACATACCTAAGGAGAGGGCTGAGGAATACATAGCAGGGTATACCGTGTTTAATGATATTAGCTTCAGGGATAAACAGTTCCCACCCGGCTGGCCTCAGCAGCTAAACCCATACGGCCAGAACTGGATTCTCGGTAAGAGCCTAGATACCGCAGCCCCATGCGGGCCATACCTAGTAACAAAAGACGAGGTGGGCAACCCCTACCCGCTCAGGCTCACGCTTAAGGTCAACGGCGAAGTAAGACAAGACGGGACAACGGATGATATGTTCCACAAAATAGGAAACCTAATCGAATACATATCAGACGGCCTAACCCTAGAGCCGGGAGACATAATAGCGACTGGGACACCAGCAGGCGTGGCGGCGGCTGGGAAGGAGTATCTGAAGCACAACGATGTTATAGAGGCTGAGATAGAAAGAGTAGGCCTCCTGAGGAATAAGGTGGTTAACGAGCAGTAAGCAGGGATTAAGCCTCCACACCAGCGGTGGGTATTTGATGTTAAAGGACATTAAGGCTCTACTGCTGGATGTACAGGGAACGTTAACTACTAGGGATGAGCATGGTAGGAACATCCTGGTAGGGGGAGTTAGGCTGATAGAACACGCCAGGAGAACTGGGAGGAGAATACTGGTTTTAACCAACGCCACGAAGCGGAACGAGGCTATTCTTAACGACCTCAGGGGAGCTGGCCTCCCCCTTGAGGATGGAGAGATACTGTCAGCAGGCCAGGCTACTGGGTTGTATCTGAGGGAGAAACGGGGAGCTTGTAGGCTCTGGATACTTGGTGAGAGGAGCTTAGGTGAGGAGCTGGCGAAATACGGCCATGAGATAGTTAACGACACATCAGAAAAACCCCACTTCGTCGTAGTTGGTTTAGATAGGGAACTGACCTTCGAAAAACTCAACACGGCCCTAGCCCACTTAAGGTCCGGAGCCGAGTTGATAGGATGCCACGCCTCCAAGAGGATACCTGAGAAGGATAGGGAGATAATATCCGTAGGGCCTATAGTCAAGGCTCTGGAGTACGCATCAGATAAACAGGCCATAATAATAGGAAAGCCATCTAGGGTAATGTACGAGATGGCCTTAGCCAAGCTGAGGGTAAATCCCCACGAAGCCCTCATGATAAGCGATGAATTGAAAAACGACCTACTACCCGCCAAGGATATTGGAATGAAAACCGCGTTAACCCTCACAGGAGTTACGAAGAGGCAAGACTTGGAAAGATCAGAGATTAAGCCCGATATAGTAGTCGAGAATATAGACGACCTAGTCTCCTTTTTATGAAGAGACAAATAACCTTATTACAGCCGGTATAACCAAGCTGTGGTATGGCGAGGATAGTAGGAGGAGCTGCAGGGCCCCACTCGCCGGTGGTCTATAAACTTCCCTGGGAGGAGAGCGGCGATTATGTAGCGGAGATGGAGAAGGTGAGGGGGGCGTTGAAGGAGATAGGCCGTAGAATAGGTGAAAGCAACGTTGATACTATACTGGTGTTTGGAGCTGACCATGTTCAGAGCTTCTGGTTTGGATGCTTCCCGCAGATGATGCTCTTCACCGGTGAAGAGGCAGATTACAGCATAGGAGGTAATAAAATAATGAGGCTGAAGAATAACAGGGAGCTGGCTGAGGAGCTGTTATTCGGGCTTGTTGAGGAGGAGTTCGACGTAGGATTCTCTCAAGAGATAGACTTTTTCGACCACCCCTTCACAGTCCCGCTATACTGGATACTCCAAGGCGCTGATAACAGGGACATCAAGGTTATTCCCTTCCAGCTCAACACAAACGTCCACCCCAGGGTAAAGCTTCAACGCTGCTACAAACTTGGCCAGTCGGTCAGGAGGATAATCGAAAACAGTAGAAGAAATGATAAGGTGTTTATAATAGGTACCGGTGGTTTATCCCACTATCCAGGTACACCATACTACGGTAACGTGGATGAGGAGGCTGATATGTTCATCGTTGAGAAGCTTAGGGAGGGTAGGGTGAGGGAGTTGACGGACCTAGGCTATGACTGGCTCGACGCGACTGGGAATCATGAGCTAGGCTCTTGGATAGCTGCTGCGGGGGCTGTAGACGTTAAATCGACGGAGGTTATGACGTATTGGAAGGCTTGGAACAACGGTTATTGCGTGGTATGGTTTAACGTTTAGGGAGGGGCTGGCCGGTGGTTATAATATTCAGGTATCCGCCTCTAAAACATATCCGCCTCCACAAGCTTGGCTACAGTATATTTCGAGACCCAGACGTGAGGGAGAGGTTTAAACAAGACCCCTATAAGGTTATGGATGAGTTTGGCTTGACGGAGGAGGAGAAGCAGCTTGTCATGTCAAGGGACGGGGTTAAGATGTATGACCTCGGAATACAGCCTTACATCATCTTCGCACTCGTGTGGCAAGCCTTCGGAGACTGGCCCTCTAGGGAGAAGATAAAACAGCTAGGATACGGCCGTTCAATACCGCAGAGAACCATAGAACGTTAAGCTAAAAATGTAAAATAAACGCTTATATTAAATTGCTGGAAAGAGACACCTGAGGTGTCGGTGATTTATGGTCGATGTAGAGAATATGTCACCTATGGAGTTTGTAGAGTATTTTAAGAAGATTAACCAGCCCCATTTTGAACAGCATTATAGATATGGTAGTGAGTGGATAAAGACAGCTGATAAAGGGGCTATAATATCATGGCTACGTCAGGGTACGTGGAACGAGTGGGCCGCAGCAGCTGTGGTGGCTAGGCTTGTCAAGGATTACGCCGAGTATGTAGACCCTGAGTTCTATCCTATATTCGCTAGGCAGGTCTCAGACGAGGCCAGGCACTGGGTCCTCCGCCACCGTCTCCTACGGAAGTTCGGAGGCAGCATGGATAATTTTAAGCCGATGGACGAGTGGATTCAAGTCTTCGAACTGCCCCTAAAACTCGCCCTGCAGAAACCAGAGTTCTTCCAGCTTCGGTTTACATCGGTTCTACAGGTAGTTGAGTGGACCAGTGTTAGCCATCACAGGGGGGTAGAGGAGGGGGCTGGAGATAAATACCCTGAGATAAAAGCGGTTTTCAGGGAGCTGCTCGATGATGAGCTGTTCCACTGGTCTATAGCCGAGAGGACGTGGCTGAAGCTCTGCAACACCCCCGAGGCCCGCCGTGACGTGCTTGAGATTACGCAGAAATACACCCTCCCAACGATAGACGCAGCCCGTAGAAAGAGGGTTGAGCTTTCTAGACAGCATGCGATATGAGCTATATAATAACTAGGGTAACGGAGACGAAGCCCAGTGACTTCACAGCGGTTATATGGAATGGCTTTGCTACGCTGTTAAAGAGCAGGGAAGAGAAGGCCCTGATAGACTATGCCCACAGCCTACTTGCTATGCTGGACTTCTCCATCTACTGCTTAATGCGGGTCTCCTCGGATTCCAAAGAGGTTGCTGAAGACCCTTACATATACGACGCGTTGGGGAGGGTATTAACTCACCTGACTAGGCATAGGAGGTATCTGCTCAACGTAATAGAGAGGAAGACGGGGGAGAGGCCTAGGCTTGTTAAAGAGGCCTATGAAGCTTATGAGGAGTCTGTTAAGAGCTCTAGGGATATGGCTGACTTCATAGCTGGGGCTAGGCTTTGTTTAAGGATGTTGATAACAGCCGTCAGGGCTGGGGTTTACTACTCTAACGATAAGCAGCTCCGTGACGTCTTGATTGCGATGCTGGAGAGAAGCCCCGACTACGACCTCTACATGGATGAATTCCTAGGCCGTTACGTAGGGGAGCCTGATGTATATGAGCCGTCTATGGATGTAGCTAACATAGTTCTGGATATTTGTATGAGGAATTTCCCCCACGAGCCTGTGGAGGCAGCTGAGCCTGTTAAGTGGATTGACGTATGCGGAGACGGGGAATTACCTGACAAGAGCCTTAAGAGCATCATCATAGACGGGGTTACTGAGATTCTACTAGTAAAAACCGAGGGGAGGGTATATGCGGTCGAGAATATATGCAGCCACGAGGGAGGGTTACTCTGCGACGGAATATTAGAGAGCTACTCAATATCATGCATAGACCATCTTGCTAAATTTGACGTTAGAACTGGTAAGGTTTTGGCACAGCCCCACCATGGCTTGGCTAAGCCGCAGGCAACATTCCCCACAAAAATCGAGGACGGAAGGATATTAGTCGGCCTTTACCACGAGTAACTCAAACCCTCCGCAACATCCCCACGTTTAATTTATTTTTAGCATCCTCCACATAGCCTTCATCTTGTATATGGGTTATTGAAGATGGCTGAGACTAGGTATAGGGTTGAAGCGTTAATACAGCTTGGCGTATACACTATATTAGGGATAGCTGCGGCAAGGTATGTTTACGCGCTTGATGGCTTATTCTTTCTTATTGCCTCATGGGTTTTCATCTTCGTAACCCTGGCCGGCGGCTGGCCGTACTCCCCTCCTTTAGGCAGTCTAAACGGGTCTCTTTACAGGCGGGGGTTGTTCATGACTTCACTAACCCTAGCCGCTTCGCTTGCAACATACACGGCCTCTACCTACCTATTAGGAGGTAGGAATCTACAGTATATGGTTGTTTTGCTGCTCTGGATAGTGGCGGTATGGGGTGTTGTTTTTGATTCCTGGCCGCTTAGACACTTACCCCCCAGCAGGGCCTTTATACTAGGTTCGCTGACCTCCATATCGTTAAGCCTAGTCTTAGGGGTTATAGCAGCCAATTTGGTGGGTTACGAGCTTCTGCTACGGTTTATGCTGGTACACCTAGCTTTATCGTTCATGTTCTCAAGATTCTTCGTCTTTCAGGGATATCCCTTCTACAGGAAGCTGTTTAGACAGCCCAGGGCGGGTGTTTCTATTATGTTACTATGCATGGCGGCTGCCGCTTTCCTATCCCTCCTCATAACACCTGATAGATTTCCTGCTGCTGCGTTTTTCTCCAGCATGCTGCTCTGGAGTGTCGTCTATTCATGGGGTTTAGGGTTCCCGGGTACTGTTGGGTATAAACAGCCTTTGAGGGGGTTATTGTCTGCTTTAGTTATAGTAGTAATCTCTGCTGCGTGGTTTTCTACGTTGCTCCAGCTACTGCAGGAGGCGTTAATAGCTGTTCTGAACCTCCTCATCATACTACCGTTAATGGTTATCCATAACTTGTTCTGGTTTAGGAGACCCTTCTCTCCCCCTCTGCTGATGGGCATGCCCTTCCACAACAGGGATGGAGCAGGTAAGCTTATGGATTGGGCCTTACAAGTAGTTGACTAAGTCATCTACATGATTAACAACTAGGTCAGCGTTCATATCCCCTCTCCTCCTCTCCCACCTCTCTACCGATGAAACCAACACTGTGGAGAGGCCCAGCTCCTTAGCTGGTTTTATGTCGGCGTCTATAGAGTCTCCTATCATCACTGTCTCCTCAGGCCCTCTGCCGAAGAAATCCATAACCGTCTTGAAGTGGATTAGACTAGGCTTACCTACTACGGTGGCTTCTCTACCGCTTTGAAACTCCAGCATAGCCACGATGGCGCCGGGGGATAGGATAGGCCCTGACCTAGCTGAGTAATACCACCGGACTTTATTCACCGCTATAAAGTGGGTGTCGGGGTTGTTTATCGCCCTGAGGGCGTTGGTTAGTTTTTTGAAGGATAGAAACCTGTCATGCCCCACTACTAGAGCGTCAGCCCCTCTCCAGTTCTTCACCACTTTATGGCCGTTGCTCTTAAGCTCCTTGACGAGCCCCTCCTCACCCACTACTAGACACCTTGAGCTGCCCAGCATCGATTTAAGATAGTAGGCTGCAACCCTAGCGGCTATCCACACCTGGTTGACCTCCAGCATAAAACCCATGCCCCGTAAGTAGCTCCATATCTCGTAGGTGCTCCAGTTAGAGCCGCTGCCAAGTATAGCGTAGTCAAGCCCCCTCCTCCTGAGCTCCGAGAAGATCCGATACCCACCTAGTATCTCCTCCTCCCACTCCAGAATACCCGTCGCAAGCACCCCATCGAAGTCAAACAGAAAGAGACGCTTACCTTGGAGAGTCATCTAAAAATACCCCGCCACCCTCCTTAGATATTAGAATTCCTCTACATAGAGTTTAGAGGTAACGGCATGTAATGGAAACTATCCTATTCTTTAAGGCATTATTACCTAGCGATTTCTCTAATTACCTCTTCTAATGCTTTTATCGTCTGCTCAACCTCCTCTTCAGTGTGTGCTGCCGATAGATACCACCGTCCTAGTGGTTTTGGATTGGGGAATACTCCTTCGTTTATCATAGCTAGTAGGAACGTCTTGTATAGTTTGTTGTTTAGCGTTAGGGTGTCCCTGTAGTTTCTTATCCGTTTGTTGCCGGTGAAGTATATCTGGAACATGGACGAGATTCTGTTTATCACAGCATCTACGTTATACGTTCCGAGAATCTCCTGTATTTGGTTTGATAGGTACTCTGTTGTTTTGTCGAGTCTGTCGTATAGGGTTATGTCGTTTTCTATTTCTTGTAGCATAGCGTTGCACGCTACCAGGCTTAGGGGATTGGCTGTGAATGTTCCTGCTATTGGGTGTATGTTCTTCCTTGGGTCTGTTACATCCATTACGTCTTCTCGGCCACATACTATACCTATCGGCATCCCCCCTCCTATTATCTTACCGAATACAGATATGTCTGGTATGACGTTGTAGTATCCCTGGCCTCCTGCTTTAGAAACCCTAAACCCTGTTGTGACCTCGTCAAATATAAGCAGTATATCATGCTTCTCGGTTTCCTCCCTCAGTATATGTAGGAAGTTGTCCTCAGGTGGAACTACTCCTAGTCCTGTGTTTACAGGTATGGCTAGGACGGCTGCTAGTTTATCTTTGTTTTCCCTTAGTTTTTTCTTGAAGTGCTCAGGGTCGTTCCAGTGTGATATTATGTAGTTGCTGGTTTGTTCTTCTGTTATTCCAAGGCAATCAGGTGTCGGCAGGGGGTTTTCGTAGCTTCCCATCTTATTAGGTGGCGGCGATACGCTTATCCACGCCTCTGATGAATAGCCGTGGAAGACTCCCTCGAATTTTAGTATCTTTTTCCTGCCTGTGAATGCCCGTGCTATTCTGACTGCGTGCATGACGGCTTCTGTTCCGGTGTTGGCTAGCTTAACAGCCTTAGCGGATGGGATTATTCTTCTTATCCTATCTACGACCTGCCCGAGTGTTTTATACGGTATTCCATATACCAGCCCCTCCTCAGCCTGCCTCCGCACAGCCTTTAAAACGCTTTCGGGGCGTCTATGGCCGAAGAGAAGAGGCCCCCACGCCATAACATAATCTACATACCTGTTCCCATCCACATCCCATATATATGGACCGTCTGCCCTATCCAAATAAAATGGATACGGCTCAAACCATCTGATGTGGCTCCCCACACCTCCGGGGATTACCCCGTCTATCTCCTTATGTATTTTATTTGATGTTCTTGTCTTCTCTATGTATTTTTTCTCTATCTCTTCCTCATGTTTCATTTTTCTCCCTCTTTATGTTCTGTCTTGCAATTTTTAGGCCTATTGTCTCTACTGGTTTCTCAGGTATTATCCCCTGTGGACGGAATAGGAGAACTGTTATTATGACGATTCCTGTTATGATGTATTTTATGTATGTTATGTCGAATTGGATTTCAACTCCGATGAGTCTGAAGAAGGATGGGGCTACTAGGAAGTCGAGTAGTGTTATTAGTAAAGCTCCTAGGATAACGCCCCGGTTATTAGCCATCCCCCCTAGTATAACCATAGACAGAACTACGAATGTTGTTAAGGGGATGTAGTCGTCTGCGAAGACCCCCTGAGCGTAGAAGACCTTGAGAACCCCCGCTACAGCTGCTATGGAGCTTCCTAGAATCATCGCCCAGCCTCTTGCCTTTGCTATATCCTTACCTAGGCTAGCGGCGGCTATTTCATCATCCCTTACGCTCTTCAGCAGTCTTCCGAAAGGCGAGTTGGAGAGCCTCTGTAGATATACGAAGATTATAGCAGCTATTATTACGGCCATAATTGTATAGATTATGAGGGATAGGTTGGGGTCTCCTACCCATATGAATGGGTTGGGAATGCCTGTAAGCCCTACTAAGCCGCAGGCTATTGAAGCCTCGTTACGGGCTATTATTCTACCTATTTCTCCTATGAATATCAGGGTTATGGCCAGGTAGTCTTCTTTCAGCCTTAACGCAGGGTAGCTGGCTATATATCCGAAGAAACCCCCTACTAATATCCCAACCGCTAGTGAGAGGATGAAGAACCCCATAGCTATGGCGGGGTTTGCTAAGGCTAGGTTCCGCCTAGCCTCGGCTGTAGCTATCTCACATATATTACCTCCTCCGAGGAACATGAAGTTCATCACGTTGGCTGTTAGATTTCCCGCTACGTATGCCCCTACCGATTGGAAGAAGACATGCCCGAAGTTGGGGACTCCGCAGTATCCGTATATCAGGTTTAGGCTTAGGGCTAGTATTAGGTAGACGGAGTAGAAGGTTAGCAGGGTCGTCACTAGGGGGGTTATGGCGTAGAGCTGGTCAAGAACCACGGCCTCTCACCTTAGGCAGGATAGCGCGTATATCCAGACCTGCGAATCCCTGGGGCCTCAGCAGGAAAACTATTACGATTATAGAGAATGATATCAACGGCCTGTATGCCGTGTTTATTCCGAATAGGCTGTTGAGGAAAGCTATCCCTACGTTCTCCGCAAACCCTATTATGTATCCTCCGATTATCGTTCCCCAGAAGCTTGTTAACCCCCCCAGTATGGAAGCTGCGAAGACCCTGAGCAGCGAATCCCACCCCAGATTAGGGTCTATCAGGAGATTTATCGACCATAGGCCGCCTGCTAACCCCGCTAACCCGCCTGCCAGAATCCACGCAACCCTCCTCAGCTTGTATATCCTTATCCCCGAAACCCTCGCTAAATCCTCGTTATCTGCTAACGCCCTTAATGCCTTTCCCATGAGAGTATAGTGGAAGATCACGTGCAGCAGGATAACTATGGCTATGGTGGCTGGGATTATGATTAGGTGTAGATTAGTTATGTATGCTCTTCCAAACCTTGCTATAGGGTATACTGAGACGTTGGTTTGTATTGTTATATTACCTGTTAAATCAGCGAACGAGAATAGTATGTATCTTATCACAAGCCCCACCCCTATACTTGCTACTAGTAGGAACAGTGGGCGGGCTCCTCTTTTGTGCAACGGTTTAAACACAAGCTCATCTGATAATAACGCAACCAACCCTGAGGATATGAAGGCTATTATCAGAGCTATTACAGGAGATAGGGCTGTGAAGTTTACTAGAATAGCTGTTACGTATCCGCCTATTGTTATAAACTCCGCGTGTGCGAAGTTGGGTATTTTGGTTACTGAGAAGGTAAGGGTTAAACCTAATGCCATTAACGTGTATAGGCTTCCTAACGCTATTGAATTCACTAGAGGAAGGGTGAGGTCTAAGGCCATTTTACCTCCTCCCCAGAAAAGCGCTTACGAACTGCTCGTCGGAGAGTATCTTCCTACCCTCCCCCTTCATGACAACCCTCCCACCGAACATCACGTATCCATAGTCGCATAGCTCTAACGCCCTCTTTGCATGCTGCTCAACAAGTATAACCGTAATACCCCTATCTACTACCTCACGTATCTTGGAGAATATTTTAGAGACTATAATAGGCGCTAGAGCTGCTGCAGGTTCGTCGAGTAATAGGATTTTTGGCCTGGCCATTAAGGCTCTAGCCATGGCTAGCATCTGCCTTTCCCCGCCGCTTAGCGTCCCCGCCTTCTGCCTGGCCCTCTCCCTCAGGACCGGGAAGATATCCATCACCTCCTCCATGTCAGATTTCACCTCCTCTTTCGAACGTCTCATGTAGGACCCTATCTCTAGATTCTCTGAAACCGTTAGGGTTG
>DQVM01000069.1 GCA_015661775.1 Candidatus Caldarchaeum subterraneum
AGAAAATCACGCATCCTGTTCTCTATAAGCTCTCCGTAGTTCTCAGCCTTTATGAAGACATTACCCAGCCTGTGGTATCCCCTATTTCTCAACTCTGCATCATCAACGTCAAAGCCGCCGTGTTCATAGTAGGAGAAAGTCCTGGCTATATCGTGATCCAGAGCACCGCAGGTAGTAACAACGACGTCAAATAACTTCCTCCTAAGCATGTCCGTTAAAACACCCCTAAGACCCGTAGCAACCAAGTTTCCTGTGAACGAAAGGATACGTAAACACCTCTTCTCAGACAGCATATCAACTAGAATATCAAATGCTTCAGCCATGTGCGTAGCCATAAACCCACCTGCTCTACCCATCATATTCAGCAGCTCTACAACATTAACTTCCCTAGTTATTTTCAAGTCTTCCACATGCATGTTACAAACCTCCATAAGGCCATTTTAATAACATGATATTAAGCGGCTCAGACAAATGCCTCCCAATCACCCTTCAGATTAACTCTGAATCATCACGGCCGCATATACTAGTATGTGGTATATAGGATTTTAAGTCTTCGCGGAAGCTTATGTAAGGGTATAAAGAGTTCTAAAACAGCTACTTAACAAGCGGCATGTCAGTTATCCACGAAGAAGACGAGGTCATTATACTGACTGAAAAAGGAAAGAGATACTCAGTTAAGGTTGTCCGGGGCCGTCGTTTCCACAGTAGCGAGGGGTTTATAGAACTTAGTTCTTTAATAGGAAAACCCTACGGATGTGTTGTTACAAGCAATACTGGAGCTAGGTTCGTGGCTTTTAAACCAACTCTAGTTGACATCATAATGCACCTGCCGCGGATAACCCAGATAGTGTACCCTAAGGATTTGGGATATATTATATTGCATGCCGATGTTAAACCAGGGTCTAGGGTTATAGAGGCTGGGACGGGGAGCGCCGCCTTAACGATAGTTCTGGCCAGCTACGTAAAACCTGATGGCCATGTTTACAGCTATGACATAAAACAAGAATACCTAAGCAACGCCGATAAACACCTCAGCAGGCTGGGTCTAAAGGAGTATGTGGATCTAAAACAGAGAGACGTAACCGCAGAGCGGTTTGACGAATGTGACGTTGATACGGTAATTCTAGATCTTCCGGAGCCTTGGAAGGTTGTTGAAGCGAGCTGGGAGGCTTTGAAGCCTAGTGGCAGGTTTTTATCACTAAGCCCTACCGTTGAGCAGGTGGTTGAAACGGTGGAGAGCTTAAAGGCAAATGGGTTCGGTGATATTCAGTGTATCGAGCTTATGCAGCGTTACATCAGGGCTAAACGTGGGATGACCAGGCCGGAGTTCATCATGCGGGGGCATACCGCTTATATAGTTACCGCCCGCAAGCAGGTTGATAAAGAATAACAAGTAACCCACCGTATTGAGTTTACGTACCGTTCTTCTTCTCCGACAGCGTTCTTACTATATTGGCTATTTCTTTAGCAGCTTCCTCAGCATGTTGATATGGATACTGCTGCTCATAGCAATAGCTTAGTATAAGCAAGTACGCCATAGCCTCGTTGGCGGCAGCTACGGCGAACTGCCTGCTTATCCGCTGATCGTTTTCTATCTCTTCAGTATTTTCCTCTTCTCGTTTCCTCTCATCTGCATCTTTCCTCCTACGCTTTAGTATATCCTCCGGCCTATATTCAAGGTGAATCACAGCATCGGGTCTAACTATTCTCACAACCTCAGAAGGTAAACCCGGATAGAACCCCCACGGCGTCTTGACTATAGAGTGCGTATCAACGACAACTATCCCCTGCATAGCAGCTATCCTTTTAGCTGCCCTAACCTGCAACTCTCTGTAATGTACTATGTTCAGTAGTCGCCGCATGTCATCCCTATGGTTAATTCCATAGGTTTTCTTGGCCTCCTCATACATGAGATCGCCGAAGTTGATAACTTTGACTTCAGGCATTATCTCCGATAGCTTGCTTAATGTTGTGCTTTTACCTGAGCCGGGTAAAGCTACTACAAACACCTTAACGTTCCCCATTTTTGCTCTCCCACTGAAGCCAAGAAAACCATCATTAGGGCATGTTATAAAAATGAATCTCGATAACTGCCTGAAGTTATGGCCGGTTAGCTGCTGGATTCTAGTTGACGCTCTATCTTCTGCTTCTGAGCCAAGTATTCCTCCTTACTCAACTCACCAATCTTATACCTTACCTCCAGTTTATCCAACTCTTTCTTAATCCTATTATGCTGCTCTACAAGAACCTCCAAATCCTGTAAAACCTTCTTTAAATCATTCTTTATAGATGTCAAAAGATCTCCAGACAGCTGTAATTCCTCCTGCGTTGCCCCTTCAAATCTTCCCAACATGTTTTCGATCTTCTCTTTAAAGACCGGTATTTCAACCAGTCTCAGGTTGAATGGGTTCTGTAAAACGTTTAGTTTCGGCTTTAATCTGTTAATCTCTCTGTCCATCTCCAGCTTCTGGGTTACGTACTGTCTGTCAGGTATCTCTCCTATATCATGCCTGACTTTCAGCTTCTCAAGACTTGAAGTAAGTTCTTCAAGTCTTTTTTCTATTCTGTTTATCTCTTCCCGTCGTCTTTCATCTAGGGTATTGATGCGACTCTGGTATTCTTGATATAGTTCTTGGAAGACATCAGGAGTTACGTCCTTCTCTAGGAAGAGCTCTATCAACTTTATCCACCAGTTATATACCCCCGCCAGCTGCTCCACCAATCTCCTTTCCTCAACCTCAGCCGGCTGTTCAGCAACCGCAGTAGCCTCGGGTTTTGCAGCTGGTATAGCCTGCTCCATCTCCTCAACCTCGGCCGGCTGTTGAGGAGGTTCAGCAGTTATCGCAATCTCAGCCTTCTCCTGTTTAGGAGACTCTTCTAATGTGTAACCGCAGTATATGCAAAACTTCCCCTTTATGGTTGATCTGCCGCAGTTTGGACATTGAATACGTTGGACTGTCATTTTATTTCACATCCTGAGCATAGGATTGGTTGAATTTATTTAAACCTTTTTATAAGATGAGGAGTGATACTACATGCAACGATACGCTAGTATTGTTGGGGTATATTCCTCGGATGGGGTAATAACTGTAAAAGGAAGATTTTAAACGTGCTTAATTATCTGTTATAGCGTAGGTGTTGGGATGGGGCAATCGGAGATCTCGGCTGCGCCTATTCACAGGATTATAAAGAAAGCGGGTGCAGCTAGGGTTAGTGAGGACGCTGCTGAGGAGCTGCGGAAGATACTGGAGGAAGTAGGGCTTACAATAGCTCGTGAAGCCATAGGGCTTGCACAATACGCGGGTAGGAGAACAGTAAAGAGGGAGGACATAGAGCGGGCGGCCAGAACAGTATTGCGAGGGGTTTACGGGCCGCCGTAAGAGTAGTAACGACAATACTATACTTAACCTCCTGCTAGTCATGTCCTCCCTTTTAAAGGTTGGTCATTTAGTTTTATATTGCGCTTCAAGGGATTAGTGTATGAACTACGAGGTGTTTGAGCTATGGCGCTTGCAGGTCAATTATCAGGTACGCCAGTTCTAATTCTAAAAGAGGGGACAACACGGACGCAGGGTAAAGCTGCTCAACGCAACAACATAGCAGCGGCCAAGATAATAGCCGAAATCGTGAAGACAACACTAGGTCCGAAGGGCATGGATAAGATACTGGTGGACAGCCTAGGCGACGTAGTGGTAACTAACGACGGCGCCACTATCCTTGAGAAGATAGATGTTGAACACCCTGCTGCTAAGATGATAATTGAGGTTGCTAAGACACAGGACGATATTGTGGGCGACGGCACTACTACAGCGGTTGTCCTGGCAGGGGAGCTGCTTAGAAAAGCTGAGGAGCTGCTGGAGCAGAAGATACACGCCAGCACTATAATCTCAGGATATAAGAAGGCCCTTGACATGGCTTTCGAGGTTCTGGAGAAGAACGCAAAGGTAATAGACTTAGCAGATAAAGCAACTTTGAAGAAGGTCGTCAAAACTTCTCTAGGCAGCAAATCCCTAGGCTTCGCAACAGACCATATAGCTGACCTAGCAATCGAAGCTGTAACGTCGGTGATACATGAGAGGGATGGCAAGAAGGTGGCTGACAAGGATGATATACAGATAGTTAAGAAGATAGGAAAGAGCCTAATGGAGAGCGAGGTTATCAAAGGCATAATAGTAGATAAAGAGGTTGTCCACTCAGCCATGCCTAAACGCGTAGAAGACGCCAAGATAGCGCTGGTAGATGCTCCGTTCGAGATTGAGAAGACTGAGTTCAGCGCCGAGATAAGGATACGTGATCCTTTGAAGATAAAGGAGTTCTTGGATGAGGAGATGAATATACTGAAGGAGATGGTTGATAAGGTTAAGAAGGTAGGTGCTAACGTTGTCTTCTGCCAGAAGGGTATAGATGACGCTGCTCAGTTCTTCATGGCTAAGGAGGGGATACTGGCGGTTAGGCGGGTTAAGAAGAGCGATATGGAGAAGCTGGCTAAAGCTACAGGAGGCAGGATAGTTACCAACTTGGAGGACTTGGATGAGAAAGACCTGGGCAGGGCCAAGCTGGTTGAGGAGAGGAAGATAGGCGAAGACAGGATGGTCTTCATAGAAGGCTGCGAGAACCCGCGGGCCGTATCCGTCTTGGTAAGAGCCGGCTTAGAGAGGCAGCTGGACGAGGCTGAGAGATCTCTAAACGACGCCATAATGAACCTAATAACCCTAGTCAGCGACAACAGGGTAGTTCCCGGAGGCGGAGCTATAGAGACCGAGATATCAAGATACCTACACTCTAACGCGGGCAAGTTCAGCGGAAAGGAGCAGCTAGCTTTCCTGGCCTTCGCAGAGGCTATAGAGATTATACCTAGGACACTAGCTGAGAACGCCGGCATGGAGCCTGTTGAGATAATGGCCGAGCTACGGCATGGACATGACAACGGCAAGGCAACTCTAGGAGTGGATGTCATAGGCGGTAAAGTGTCTGATATGTGGAGTCTAGGCGTCATAGAACCAGTTAAGGTTAAGCAGCATGCCATCCGCTCCAGCTTCGAGGCAGCGTCCATGATACTTAGAATCGACGACGTAATAGCAGCGACGAAGAAGAAGGAAGAAAAAGGTAAGAAAGGCGGCGAAGAAGAAACACCTGAATTCTAGACAAACCTAACCCTCTTTAAAACATCCTCCAGCTCAAGCAGTTTTTTCTTAACCTCAACTCCATTAGAATATCCGCCTATTGTATAGTCGCTCCTCACAACCCTGTGACATGGGATTATTATTGGAATAGGGTTAGCCCCTACAGCGTTCCCAACGGCTCTATACCCCCTATACACACCTACCTTATAGGCAAGCTGTTTATAGCTAACCACCTCACCGTAGGGAATCTCCCTCAACACACTCCATACCTTCCGCTGGAAATCCGTACCATGTAAATCAAGTTCTATGGTGAAGCTTTTTCTTCTCCTTGCAAAGTATTCGCCTAACTGTCTCTTGGTTTGTTTAATAACGGGATTATCATCTATCGTAGTTTCATATGCTTGTTCCCGTAAACAGCTTAAAACTAAGGTGATGGGTTTTCTTGAGAGCATCAACAGACCTTTATCTGAAGCGACTGCTACATATTCACCTACTGGAGTTTCCACTACATCCACATAAACCCGTTTAAACCTCATACTGGCTTACCTGTCTTCTACCGTACGCCTCACCAGCTATCAACCTCCATACTGTCTTTGAATTTTCATCTGAGTAAGCCCATGGAAACATTATAAGCCCCTTTTCAACTAGGAAGCTCCACTCCAATATTCCTACAGCGACTAGAACCTCTGCGGGTAAGAGCAGCGGCCTTGAGAATCTTACTTGATCTTCTATGCTGAGACGTGGGCATGCGGTATTAACATACGCGTCTAAACCATATTCTATTATTAGCTGTTCATTAACTTCGTCTGCTGATATTACGTAGACTTCCTTACCGTGGTTTTGTAGTATTCTAGCTATTGGGTTTACTATGTTTATCCGTTTTTGACCTGGTTTAGTGCTTACTATAATACCTATTCTCTCGGCTTCTTTGAATTTCATTATGTTGGCGTATCGTTGGTTAATGATTCTTCTTTTATTCTCTGTTAATTCTCTGATACTTTGAGCTGCTGGGTCTATTGCGTATGTTGGTTTATCAGATACTAGGGCCATGCCTAGGGCGTGGAAAACGCTTCCAACTACCACGAATGCATCAACCTTATCTTCTAGGGGTTTTAAGGCCGTGTAGTCGCAACCTAGAACCTGCGCTTCTTCCACCGCGAACATTTTAGGTTCATGCGTCAGGGCCTCTATTCCGGACTTCTTCAACTCCGTTTTAACCAGCTCTAGGTGTATACTCCATTGAATACTAGCTCCAAGCCCTATTCTCCTAGCTCCTGCGTCGTTTAATACATTGGATATACGTGGGATGAGATTAATGAGTGGAGCAGGGTTCCAGTAATGGCAGGGTATGTAGATTGTTGGGATTTTGTCATGTTTCATGAACTTGGTGTGGCCTAGGTGTATTATTGCATCTGCCTCTAGGTTTTCTGCCTCTTGGTAGGCTACGTCGCATGCTCCCCAGCAGGCGGAGTTGGATAGCAGAACCGAGTACCCTTCAGCTTCAAGGGTTTTAGCGAGCTCCGTAGCTACTGCCCTAAGTCCTAGGGGTGATTGTATTAACAGCCTCTTAGCTCCAAGTTTTAGAAGAGCTTTTCTGATCTGCGTAGTATCAACTGTATAAGCTCCTACAATTAAATCCACGCGGTACCACGCTCTAATTTCTAACTTTCGGCGTTTCTTATTAAATCTTATAAAGAATTCGACAGACCTTTCGCAACGTGGTTAGGGGCTACGACTATCTAGTTATTGGTGCCGGTATACTTGGATTGACTACGGCTTATTATATCAAGAAGTTGAATCCGTCCGCTGATGTATGTATTGTTGATATGCTGGCAGATGCTGGTCAGGGAAATACAGCTAGGAGTGTAGGAGGATTTAGAAGGGGGATATTCACCTCTTACGTTAATAGGGTTCTCGTGGAGACCTCCATAGACTATTACATGGATGTGGAGAAGAGTGGAGAATATAGTTTTGGTATGCGGTTTATAGGATATCTTATTCTGCTGACCGAGAGTCGTTTAAGAGAGATAGGGAGTTATGTAGAGTCGTTTGTTAAGCAGGGTAAAGTTAAGCTACTAGGAAAGGAGGAGCTGGAGAAGAGGCTGGGTATGAAGACGGGTTTCTCAGGGGATGAGGAGGCAGAGATGCTTGAGATGGAGGACATAAAATACGGCATGTTCGCACCAGAATGCGGACAGATGGATGTGGAGAAGCTGATAGCCTACTACAAGAACCTATGCATAGACTCCGGAATCGAGATAATATTCAATAAACGTGTCGATAGGCTTGTTCTATCCCCTAAGACGCCTCTCGGCATCCCTGACGAGCCTAGGGTTTGGCAGAGTAAGAAGATAAGCGGGGTTGAAACCGACGGAGAGGTGATAACAGCCGAAAACCTAGTCGTGGCAGCGGGCGTATGGACCCCTGAGTTGTTAGACCCTCTGGGTGTTGATTGTCTGGTTAAGCCGAAGAAAAGACAGCTAGCAGTTGTGAGAACCTCCACAAGCGAGTTAAGAGACCTCCTAACACGCGGCGGCCTTAACAACGAAAACACATTACCCATGATATTCTTTCCAAAAGGATTATACCTAGTTCCCCGCAGAGAGGAGAGCTGCTTCTGGATTGGATTGACGGATGATATAGGCAGGAGATTCGGAATAGACATGGAGCCTGAGGAGAGGTTCTACTACGACCACGCCCACCCTATGCTGGCTAAGTATTTTAGAGAATTCGCCAATGCAAGGCCTGAGAACATGTGGGCAGGCTGTTACGCCATGAACATGCTAGATGGAAACCCTGTTATATTCAGGTTCCTAAACTGCACCGTAGTTACAGGGGCAAGCGGAAGCGGGGCAATGAAAGCAGACGCCATAGGCAGGATAGCTGCATCTACTACACTAGGAAAAAGAACAGCCATACTATATAACATGATACCATTTGATGTTTCGCTTTTAGATATACAAAATAGGAGGGTGGACAAGGAATATCTCATTCTATAAAACATCAGTATAGCCTAGATAGGAGGATTTTCTTCCTTATGCTGAATATTGTTATGAGTGAACCTACGCATGCTAGGGTTATGTTGGCTAGGATTGCTGCGGTCCATATTATAGCTAGGATTATTGGGTTATCGGTGAATAGGCCTATGTAGGTTAATACTGCTAGGGCCGTAATAGATTCAGCTACGCTGCTTATTGATGTAGCTAGTATTATCCGTCTGCTTGACAAGGCGTTGCTGCTGTACTTCGTAACTGGGGATAATGCTAGGTCATACGTAACGCCAGCTGCTAGAGTAGCCAAAGGCAGGTAAGGCGCAGGGGCTGGGACGACAACCAGAAAAACGAGGCCTGACATTAGTCCTAGTAGTGAGGCGCTCCACATCCTTCCTGAGTAGGCCGCTGAGGAGCTCATTAACCAACCCCTTAGGAAATGAGCAGGATATCCCCTAAGAAAAGGCCCTATAACAACTCCGAGAACACCCCCTACTAGGATGTAAATAGCTGAAAAAAGACCTATGACTGCTACCGACATGGATAGACGTGCTTTTTGCTGATATCTACGCTGTTGCATTTATACTGTATTTTAGAATCGTAAATTTCATATAAATTTTTCTTATGCTTTCCACAATACAAAACCAATAACAATACTCTAATAAACTCGGCTACGCAACCTTCCAACGCTGCAAAATGGAAGTTTGGTACTTCGCATATGGAGTTAATCTGGATAAAGAAGTCATGCGCCGTAGGGTGGGGGAGTGGATAGAGGCGAAAAGAGCTATACTAAGAAACTACGAGCTGAGGTTCAACACATACTCGCCAACTTGGCGTGGGGGAACAGCAAGTATAGTTGAAAAAGAAGGAGCGGTAGTCTATGGAGTTGCTTACTTAATTAGTGAAGAACAGATGAAAGCCCTAGACAAACACGTAGGAGTTCCCAACAGATACTCAAGAATTAAAGTAAAAGTGGAGACGGAAGACGGGGATGAACTACCAGCCATGACACACGTATCCAACAATCCCAAGTATCACATACACCCATCTCAACAGTATCTAGCCTCACTACTCAGGGGACTTAAACAACACGGCTATCAAGAAGAGGTTATAAAAACCGTAAAGAAGGTGGCGGGAATTGAATAAACCCATAACAGGTATATTCAGAGTATCAACAGCAAACATACTAGACGAACTAGGATACGATTTTTACAGCTTCACAACACCACCGGAAAAACCAGAATACTCCCAGCTAAAATTCAAGGACATAATACCAAAGTTCCTAGAATCCGATTCACCGAAATGCAGAGGGCTGGCCACAAACAACCTATACATACATCAAGAACAAGCCTTTCAAGAACTAAAGAATCGGAAGAATATAATACTACGCTCAGGAACAGGCTCAGGCAAAACAGAAGCATGGTTCATATACACTGCAACAAGTAACGTTAAGACCCTAGTGGTATATCCCACCCTAGCCCTAGCCAATGACCAGCTTAACCGATTAAGAGAATACACCAATACGTTAGGAATGAAGATAATAGCGTTAGATGCTCTTAAGAAGAACGAGCTTCTCAAAACCCGTTCACTAAGAGAATTAAGACAAGAAATAACTAAAGCAGATTTAGTTATAACAAATCCAGCTTTTCTACTCAACGAACTCAAGAAAACGGCAACAGGCAAACAAGGCCTGCTCTACCCCTTCCTAGAAAAATCCGGCCTGATAGTAGTTGATGACTTCGACTTCTACGGCCCTAGGTCTATAGCTCTACTTTTCTCCATGATTAAGCTGATAATACAAACTATAAACACAAAAATACAACTTGCTTTCATAACAGCAGCTCTTGAAAACGCCGAGGAGATAGCAGAGTTCTTAACCGGAATAAACGGGTATGAAACAGCGATTATAGAGGGAAAGGCATTCCACCCCGAGAACATAACATACATCGTCTTGGGAAAGAGTCTTAGAAAAACCTGGGAAGAACTAAAGATACATTACAATAAATTCAGAGAGTCAGGTGTATCTCAGGATATTCTTGAATCGTTGAGGGATTACCAGAAGTTTAAGCAAGATTATTTTAAAGTCATGGATGTGGCTAGAATTATAGGGATACAAATCCCGGATGAGGCCTTTGATGTTGCTGAGATTTTAAGCCGATACGTGAGTGATAACTGTATCTCCCTTATCTTCACCCGTGGTATCGCAGCTGCTGAGGAGATGGCTAAGCGAGTCTCTACGAAGCTATCAGACGATAGGTTCGTCGTTGCGCATCACCATCTTCTCTCCAAAACCCAGAGGGAAAAGATAGAGGAACGTGCCCGCAATGGGGAGATAAAGGTGATAATATCGCCAAGGACATTAAGCCAGGGCATAGATATAGGTCTGGTTGGTAGGGTAGTTCACCTAGGCCTACCTGATTCAATCAGGGAATTTAAGCAACGGGAGGGGAGAAAGGGGAGACGCCTAGAAATAGAGAGAACAGAAACAGTAATAATACCTAGAACCCTATGGGACAGGGACCTCCTGTCGAGGGGAGTTGAGGCGGTAAAAAAATGGATAGAACTGCCAAGCGAGAGGATAATGGCCAACAAAAACAATCTGTACATAAAGCTCTTCGAAACCCTATTCAGATTTATCTCACCAAATCTACGCAGCACTCTAAGTAAAGAAGATTATGAGTTTCTTGAAAAGATGGGGCTTGTAAGAGACGGCGACCTAACATACCTTGGGAAGAATACTTGGCTTAAGATGAATTTCTACGAGTTCGCACCCGCCTACGGTATAAAACGCCTCAGGGTAACTGAGATGGAGAGAATAGAGAGACTAGAGGATATATCTCATGTCGACCTAGTGGAGAAGTTCCAGATAGGATGCATAGATTATAGCAGCGACGGGGTTGTAGTGGAACATAGGAGAGGCGGGAAGAGAAAAAGAATAGTAACAGCGGTGGTTGTTGATGACCTATCCGAAAGAATCATGCAGCAACACGATGCTTTAGCATATGTTCTTGAGGAGTATGAGAAGACAAAAGCAAGATGGGGAGAAATACCCAGTATACGTAGAGACTACTACAACGGCAAAATCCACAGCGAAGTTAGATGCGTAGTCCACGCCCCCAGCAAAGGCTTCGGACTATACCAAAAAATCCCCAACCGAGTAGAATGGATAATACTATCTGATAGAAAGAGAATAGAAGCAATAGGAGATAGAACGCTGGTATATAGAGAAAGAAAAACACTAGAAGTACCCACTCCCACCAACGGCATATACAACGACTACACATACGGAATAAGCTTCGAAGCAGATCCCAGAGATTCTACAGGGATGCTAAGAATAGGATTGGCTTATCTAATAGTTATGCTACGGCGCATATTAGGTGTAGCGTTTGACACTATAAAATACGATATAATGGTCATGGGAGAAAGAAAAGTAATAGGAATACACGAAACTGAAAGCGCAGGTCTGCTAGAGAAGATAAACTGGACAGAACTAGCCGAAATGATAAGAAGATACACACCAGATAATCTGGATGAAGTCTTCATGGAGGAAGTTGATGAAATAGCCTATTCAGACCTAATTGCACTTAAAATAGACTGGCGGTTAGTAAAAAACCAGACATTAAAAATAATAGACTATATACGACTTAATGAACGGATAGCTGTAAAGATAGGCGGGCTAGAAGTTGAGATTCCACGGCCATCTAGAGCCAATAAGCTAGTATCACTTTCAATAGTGGATATAACGTTAAGGGAAGATTTACGGTATGGAATTTACGCAATAGCATTATACGACGGTGAGGAAACGCTAAAAGTAATAGGACGTAAGGAGTTTGGAGAACCTGATGAACAAGCAGGAGAGGTAATGGGAAAGTTATCTAAGCTTGTAAACCAGAACTTCAAAATACTAGTATATGACTATGAAACACTAGACAAAATGCTCCTTTCAACAGGATTGCACGCGTTAAGGGCTTTCCTCCATGGTTTGAAAGGAATAAACGCTGTTATTGACGTGAAGAATATTCTATCCAGCTATATAGGTGAATCAATCCCACTAGAAGAGGTTGAAAAAACGTTACAGTTGGAAAAATCAGTTAACTTGAAGGATTTAATATTTCATGTTGAGGAACTCAAGCGTAGACGCGGTATAAACCTACAGTTTGCGTACGAAAAGCTCTACTATACGCTAGAGAAGTTTATACATAACGAATCAGAAAACATATACAGGGCTTTTCTAGTTTTACAAGTATTAAAAAATAGACAGGAGATTTTGAGGAAATGAGAATAGCGCTGGATGTAGATGGGGTTCTAGCCGATTTAATAACCACGTTATTAACGGTATATGAAGAAGAAACGGGAATAAAGATAAGACCTGAGGAAGTAGATTCGTGGGATTTCTGGCGCCGCTATAACATATCAC
>DQVM01000100.1 GCA_015661775.1 Candidatus Caldarchaeum subterraneum
ATAATAACAGAATACACCACACCCTTTCTATCTACTATTTTAGAAGCAGGTATTGTTAGAAAACCTGTTCCACATCCTAAGTCTAGAAGACTATCTCCCTTACTTAGTTTCAAGTCCTCCAGTAATATCTTATGAGGATTCTGTAACATTTTACGTATCCTAGAATCCAGAAATATCTCCTCCAACATCAAATTCCAATAACTTAGTAACAGGTGTTATTTTATGTTCTCCGCAGTGGTACCGTTGCGTTTAAATAAATCTGTTCAAGGTTAGTTTTCAAAAGGTGTTAGTGTGTGGAGAGAGGTGGGTATCTTCATAATAAAATTATGCTTTGATGGGGTAAACTTATCCATAGCTGTTAGAGAGGTGTTGTAAAGTGGCTAGGATAAAGTTCGCGATTCCTAAAGGCTCGTTGGAGAATGCTACGCATGACTTTCTAGCACGTGCTATGCTGAAGCTGAGAGGATATGAGAGGACCTACAGACCTTTGGTAAGCGACCCCGATATAGAAGTGAAGATTCTAAGACCCCAAGAGATACCCTTACTGGTAAGCACAGGCTCTTACGATATAGGTATAACTGGAATAGACTGGGTGAGAGAAACTGAGGCTGATGTTCTGCAGCTACTAGACCTAGAGTACGGCAGGGTTAAACTAGTAGTGGCAGTTCCAAAGGAGTGGAACTATAAATCACTCACCGAAATAATAGAAGAATACGCATCCAGCAACCGCATCCTAAGAGTATCGACAGAGTATCTAAACACAACGGCTAAGCGAATAGCATCAGACCCCGTTTACAAGAGATACTACGGCGGTAAACAGCCCCTTATCATGACACCTTGGTGGAGTCGAGGAGAAAATGATAAGGTTAGGATTTACTTAAGTTTCGGCGCAACTGAGGCTAAACCCCCCGAAGAAGCGGACTTAATAGTAGATGCTTCGCAGACAGGCATAACTCTGGAGCAGAATAACCTGAAGGCAATAGAGACCATAGCGGAGTCTACAGCTATATTGATTGGAAACAAGAAGTCCTATGAAGATGAGGGAAAGCGGGAGAAGATACTTGATGTTCTTACTCTTCTCAGGGGAGTTGTTGAAAGCGGTAAGAAGCTTCATATATTCGTCAACGTCAAGGAGGAGAATCTACAGGAGTTAATCTCCTCACTCCCGGCGTTGAAGAGCCCCACAGTAAATCCATTATCGAAGAGGGGATGGTATGCAATAAACACCGTCATATCTAAAGACGAATTCCTAACAATACTCCCACAGCTGAGGAGATTAGCTCAGGGACTTGTGGTACATGAGCCTAATCTGATACTTCCTCTGGAGGAGATAGCGCAGAGGAGCAAGGAGGATTCTTGACACCCAAGGTCTTCAACCTTAAAGAAACAAAATATGATATAGATGATTTGGTGGATAAAGTAACAAGCGCTAGACCAGACTACTCAGGGGTAATCTCTCAAGTAAAGGAGATAGTGGAGGATGTTAGAAGACGAGGTGATGCGGCTGTTTTAGAATATGTGTCTAAGCTGGATAACGTAGAACTATCTATCGATGATATTAGAGTTAGCAGGGAAGAATTGAGAGAAGCATACCTAAAGTTGGATAGGAGAGTTAGGAAGAGTCTCGAAAACCTAGCCGAGAACATCAGGATACACTCTAGGAAACTTCTCAGGAGGCTTAAGTTAAGCTACAGCTATAAGGGGGTTCAGGTTAATCTATCCCCAGTTGCTATAGAGAGCGTAGGTTGCTACATACCCGGAGGAGCTGCTGCATACCCCACAACAGCTCTTATGACAGTAATCCCCGCCAAGACAGCTGGAGTAGAGCGGATAGTCGCAGCCTCACCCCTCTACGAAAAAACAAAATCAACACCTGTCCTAGCCGCCTTACATATAGCTGGTGTTCATGAAGTTTATAGAATAGGCGGCCCCCACGCTGTGGCGGCCCTAGCCTATGGCACTGGCTTGATAAAACCCGTGAAGAAAATAATAGGCCCCGGAGGAGCTTATGTCACAGCCGCCAAGCTTCTGGTATCAAACCAAGTTGCTGTAGATATGCCCGCAGGACCTACTGAGCTGGTTGTCATGTGCGATGAAACTGCAGACGCTAGGGATGTGGTGCTGGAACTCTGCGCCCAGGCGGAGCATAGCCGAGATACCATGGTAGGCGTCGTAACTACATCTCCTGAACTTGCTGAGAGCATATTAGAGGGGATGAAGGTGGAGGCTGTTAAGAAGCAACGGAGCGACATGATAAGATATTCATGGGAGATGAACGGCTTCGTGATAGTCTGTAGCAATATGAATGATGCTGCTGAGATAGTTAATAAAATAGCCCCTGAGCATGTTGCGGTTTTTACTAAACGGCCTAATAAGGTTGCTAGTCTTGTGAAGAATGCTGGTTTAATCTCGGTGGGGTATTACTCCTCTCCTGTTCTATGCGATTATATAGTAGGTGTGAACCACGTCCTTCCTACTGGAGGGGCTGCCAAAATACGGGGTGGATTAAGCATCTTAGACTATGTACATCTAAAGCAGGAGGTTAAGATTTCTAAGGGTGCTTCTAAGGCCTTATCTAAGAAAGCATATCCTCTTGCTTTAGCAGAGGAGCTGACAGCCCACGCCGAAGCCCTTGAACGTCTACGTTAACGTCAAGAGATGAGAATCTATAAGTAGGTCATCAGCATTTTATCCTCGCATTAAATACGAGGGAGTAAGGAGATGCGTAGCAGATTAGCTAAGATAAAGAGAGAGACCGCCGAAACGCATGTAGAGGCTGAAGTTAACCTAGACGGTTCAGGAAGATACAGCATAGAAACAAGATATAAGTTCATGAACCATATGATAGAAACTCTCTCGAAGCATTCTCTAATAGACATATACCTGAAGGCTGAAGGCGATTTAAGGCATCACATAATAGAAGACTGCGGAATAACGCTAGGAAAAGCCCTCAACGAAGCCCTGGGGGATAGGAGGGGGATAAGAAGATTCGGCTATGCGTTAATCCCCATGGACGAATCCTTAGCACTAGCTGCGGTAGACCTAGTTAAAAGACCCAAGGTCATAGTAAGCCTCAACACAAAACTACAAACGATAGAGGACATACCAGTAAGTGAGATTATACACTTTATCGAGAGCCTAGGAACTGCTATGGAGGCTTGCATACACGTAAAAACACTAGATGGTTTTGATGAACATCATAAAGTTGAGGCGTGTTTCAAAGCATTAGCTATCGCGTTACGTAATGCGGTTGAACGTGATGAAAGACGCTTGGATATAGCCTCTACTAAAGGTGTTTTATAACTTAATGACATTATTTAACACCTCCAGCGGATGTATAACATTAAGCCCTGTTCCCTGTTCCAGCTGTATTTTACAAACGCTGCTCTCAGTTATTATGTAGTCTAGTTTATCGTTTTTGAAGAGTTGGAAGAGAGGCTCTCCTATTGCCATGGAGAGGCCGAAGCCTAGGGGCCTGTGTTTTAAGCCGAATGTCCCGGCCATCCCGCAGCACATACCTGTTTCCTTAACTTCCACCTCTAAC
>DQVM01000152.1 GCA_015661775.1 Candidatus Caldarchaeum subterraneum
GAAGGTTACGCATCTTCTTTCCCTTGTATAGCGTTTCAGAATCCTAGCCACGTGGTAACGCTCCTCCACGTCAAGATACGCGCTAGGCTCGTCTAGCACGTATATACTAGCCTCCCTTGAGAGGGCCTCGGCTATAGCTACTTTCTGCAGCTCCCCACCGCTCAGCTCATCCAGCCTCCTCTCCATAAGCTTATTCAACCCCAGCGCGTTTATTATCTCCGCCTGATATAGCGAGGAGTCGAAGACGCTCCCAGCAGCCCTTCTCAACGTCTCTTCCACGCTTTCGCCTATAGCCTCTGGATACTGGGGCTTGTAACTCACCAAACTCTCGTCGAACTTAATCTCCTCATCAGGATTCTCCTTACCCGCTATTATCTTGACGAATGTTGTTTTGCCTATTCCGTTGGGGCCCATGACTCCTATAACCTCTCCTACATAGACCTGCCCATCCTCTATGCGGAGTTTAAACCCGTCGTATGTTTTACTCATCTCGGGCCATGCGAATGCTACTTCACCTGCCTCGCCGGTCTCTGTTGAGCGTGTTTCGAAGATTATCTTCTCCCGTCTGAACCTTAGGTTTTCATCCGGTATGAACCCCTCCAAGTATATGTTTATACCTTCTCTGCATCCGTATGGGCCTGCTACTACGCCATAGACGGCCGGCTCGCCGTAGAGCAGGAATATAGCGTCTGAGAGGTAGTCTAGAACCGCTAGGTCGTGGTCTGCTACTACAACCTTCTTCCCCTCTTCAGTGGGTTTGCGTATTTCCGAGGCCATTCTGAGGCGTTGCCTTATGTCTAGGAAGCTGGAAGGCTCGTCGAGTAGGTAGAGGTCGGCCTCTCTCATTAAGCAGGCTGCTATAGCTAGGCGCTGCAGCTCCCCGCCGCTCAGCACCTGTATCTCCCGCTCCATGAGGTGCTCCAGCTCCATGGCATCTGCTATGTACCTCAGCTTATCCCCGTCTCCCAGTTTCTTAAGCAGCTCCCCAACCCGGCCCTTTACAACATGCGGTATCTTATCCACGTATTGGGGTTTATACGATACCCTAACCTTTCCCTTAGCTAGGGAGTTTAGATGCTCTTGTATTAACGTGCCTCTGAAGAACCTAGCCGCCTCCTCTAAGGTGGGCTGGTCATCCAACCTGCCGAAGTTGGGTATTAGCTGGCCCGCTAGAATCTTTATCGCAGTTGACTTACCTATACCATTCTTACCGATAAGGCCTACAACCCTGCCCTTCTCAGGGTAGGGGAGTCTAAAGAGCTTAAACATATTAACGCCGTATTGATGAGCCACATCACCCTTCAACTCGCTTGGGAGGTTGATTATCGTTATAGCCTCGAAGGGGCATTTCTTAACGCAGATACCACAAGATATGCATAGAGTCTCGCTTATTACGGGATAACCATCCTCCCCCATCTTTATGGCTTCAACACCGTTCCTAACCGGAGGGCAGTAGGTTATACACGGCCACCCACCACATTTCCTAGAATCGCAAAGCTCCCTATCCAGAACCGCTACACGATGATCACTAACCATCATACCACACCCCATCCAGAGCTTCTGCTAAACAAAACGCAAGTCAGAAACGATTTCCGACGATAAGCAACGTTCCTCAGGCATATTACTCATCGTCAGGAGAATAAAAACTCTAATTAATGACTTTAAAAGCCTATGAAAAGCTAAAATTCCTCCTTATACGGTTTAATCTCCGAATATGAGTGAAGACGTTGTAAACCCCAGCAGGGCCCTGTGGCTTACGATCATATTAATAGTATTTGTGGTGGCTGTTTTTATGCTCACGCTGCTCCTACCTCCTTCTGGAATATCCTCAGAGCCGATAAGAACCCAAGCCTTAACCACAGCCACAGTAGAGGAGACGCCGCAGGAAAAAGGAGAGGGAGCTGTTAAGATAGTAGTTCTAGGAGGTGAGGTGGGGGCTACTGAGTATGGTTATGGTTTTGAGGTGGGGGGTGTGGTTTCTCCTGGTCCTGATGTTAGGGTTAGGGTTGGTGTTCCTGTGACTATTGTCTTTAAGAATGTAGGTAACCTCCCCCATACGCTGGCTATTACCGAGGAGAAGAGGTTTGACGCCGAGCCTCTATGGGGTGTTCAGCTGGGAACACCAACCAGGCCAGTAGGCCCAGGGGAGGAGAGGATGATAACCTTCACACCCAACAGGGCCGGGGAATACTACTACGTATGCCAAGTCCCGGGGCATATAGAGCTGGGAATGTGGGGAAAACTAATAGCGGAGGAGTAGCATGTCCTCCGACAGGCTCTCCTCCACGATTCTTGTGAAAGAACATGAGACGATATTGAAGGTAATAGATGCTTTGGATAGGAAGATAGAGGAGTTTAGGGAGGGTAATTTGATAGATGTGGGGTTTCTCCGTAGTTTGTTGGAGTTTAGCAGGGTTTTCATAGATAAGTGTCATCATGGGAAGGAGGAGCTCTGTCTCTTCCCATGCTTGGAAAGGAGGGGGATACCGCGGGAGAATGGGCCTATAGGGGTTATGTTGATGGAGCATGAGATGGGCCGTAGCTTGGTTAGGCAGATAAACGAAAGGTTGGATAGTTACGTCAGCAGGCATAGTAAAACGGACTTTGAGAGGATTCTTAACCTATGTAGCGAATACATAGAGCTCCTACGCCAGCATATATACAAGGAGAATAACATCCTCTTCCCCATGGGGGATGGAGTAATAGATGAGGACGATGAAAGGCGGAATATAGAGTGTTATGAAAAGAGGGAGCATGAACTAGGAGAGGAAACCCACCACCGCATGGAGCAGCTAGCAGAGAAACTAAAACAAGAGGCAAAACAATAAACTTAACAACAGATTTAACCTTTCCACAGACAAAGTTTAGAGACAAACATCTCAACTCCTCCTCAGATTCACAATAAGCTGGAGAAGCAGCTCGCAACAGCCAACTTTCAATTCCTCTTCGGATTCACGTTTATTTATGGAGACGAACAAGCACAGCCTACGGCTAACATTACTTTCAATTCCTTTTCGGATTCACGTTGTTTAGGGCAACGCCAGACCTCAGCTCGATGCTGTCGCCTTTCAATTCCTTTTCGGATTCACGACCATCAAATGCTTAAGCTCGAGAGACGGATATCACGGCTCTTTCAATTCCTTTTCGGATTCGCGAAGTAA
>DQVM01000009.1 GCA_015661775.1 Candidatus Caldarchaeum subterraneum
CACCCAGTCCCCCACTTCACCCTAAGTTATAGAATTATATTTTCCACGCTTGATCCATACATACCTGAACCCGATAACCCTGTTTACGAGGCTGTTGTAGAGACCAGCGTTTACGTTAAGCTACTAGGCGACTCTATCGTCCTGTCCAACGCCTCCATCGTAGGTGGATACGGAGATGGGGAAAAGCTTAACATCATAATCCAACCCGGCGGCGGGGCTGGGATGTTCTACCTCGCTGTTACAAACGTCAGTAAAGTAGCAGGAGTTACGGTAAATAAAACACCCACCAGAGAATACATACACTATAGTGAAAACAAAACCCTGCTGCTTAACAATACGGTAACAGGCGGAGTGGAGAGGTATGAGGTTAGCGTCTACTCCTCCCCCTTAACAACTTCCCTTACGCTAGAGGCAGCATACAGCGTAGAAGAAGCGGGGGTTATAACGTTTTCAACACGCTTAGAGGCTGGTGAGGAGATAGACCTAAGCAACAACACCATAGTTATAGAAAGGTTGCTGGACGGCTCGTGGGTTAAGGTGGCTGAGGCTAAGACCAACCAGCTGGGAGAGGCAACCTTATCCGCAATAAATAAAGACTACAACTCCTACATAGCTAGGGCGGTCTTCCGCGGCACACCACTACTCCAGCCCTCCACATCCAACACAGTTACGCTGGAGATATACTACTTTGAGCTTCTAAGCCTGCTCCAAGGAAATCCACTACCCCTTATACTCCTTGCCATAGCCACAGCGTTGATGATAGCCTCCCTCTTCATCCTGATTAGAGGCTACTCTAGGGTTAGGAGAAGATGACCACGGGAGAGTATGTCCTGTTCATACTCCCCGAGCCGGTTCTAGACGACAGTAACTGGGATTTTCAGCTCCTTAAGTCCGTTTCTAGGAGGCTGGGGGTTAGGGCAGTTGCCGTTGGACGTGGCAGGGTAAGGTGGAGAGGAAGCTACATAGCGCCTCTCATAAACCTAGACCCTGTAAAGCTGAGGGGATTTAGAGACTTGATACACTACACACTCTACAACGTCATCTACCTAATCTACGCAGTCAGGCTCCTCATCAAGGAGGGGAGGCCTACCCTACTAATATCTCTGGACAGCTACAGATTCTTCCTAGCGTATATACTCCTCTCAAACCTAAGGGTAAGGAAGATAGCTTGGTGGGGCGGAGACCCGTTTAAGTTCCTCCCCGCTAGGTCACCTATACTAAGGCCGTTAAAACCCCTACTCAGCCTCATGACTATAACGATAGGGAAAACCGCCGAAGCCTTGGTAACTACAGACTCGGAGTCAGCCACAGTGCTCTCCAAGGTTATAGGGAGGAAGCTGCATAGGATAGCCAGCATACTCAACATAGAACCCTTCCTAGCCAAGGAGAGAAGAGAGAGGCATGACGGTAAGCTAAGGGTGGTATATTCTGGCCGGATATCAGAGGAGAAGAACCTTGAGCTGCTGGTTGAGGCGTGCAGCTACGTTAAGGGATGCGAGCTGGTGTTAACAGGCTACGTCGAGAGCAGCCCATACCTAAACCGCCTTAAGAGGCTTGCCGGGAAAAACGGAACTAGACTAACCTACCTGGGGTTCTTACCTATTGAAGAGCTGGCTGACCTATATACTAGATGCCATGTTGCGGTTCTAACCTCAAAGTCGGGTGAGGGGACTCCGGGGTTTTTGATAACCTCGCTAGCGGCTGGACTGCCTTTCGTAGGCCCTGCGATAGGGGATATTCCACAGCTAGTTAATGGATATGGCATTATCTTCTCCCATCCTATAACGGGGGAGAGGCTGGCTCAGCTGATAACAGAGGTGGCGGAGAGGAGGTGGAGCATGGAGGAGATGCGGGAATACGTGAAGAGGATACAGTCTAGGAGTGTATGGACGTGGTTATCTCTGGTCAAGATTCTTTTAAAACGGTAGGCTGGTAGATGAGGGTTGCAGTATGCTCACCAGAAGCTGATGCAACGCTCATTAGAGAAGGAGCTACTGGGATTTCAAGGATGATAAAGACCCTAACCCCCCTGCTCCACGAGAACTGCGTTAAGCTAAGCTACATAGGGAATAAACACCTAATCCGCAGACCTAGACTATCCCTAATCCCCTACTGGAACAACATAGCAGGTAAAGAATGGCTTGAGCTGGATATTCTATGGCTTCACGACGGTTTCCCAACAACCAAACCAAAAAAACCAGCCATAATAACCTACCACACCCCACCCATGGAAGTTTACAGCAAAATAACAGGCCTAGCACCGCACCAGCTACTACACTACAAGCTATGCAACATAACGGAGAAAAAGATAATCAAGACAGTATTGAATAAAAACAACAGGGTTACGGTAACGGGTGTATCTCCCTATATCGTTGAAAGGTTCAAGGAAGCAGGGACGGAGGATGTTAGGTACATCCCAAACGCCCCGTCGATAAAACCAGCGTCAATCAGCTTGAAGGAGGCTAGGAGAATACTGAACGAGAGGTATGAAATTCCGGAGGAGGGGGTTTTCTTCCTCTCAATAGGCAGGAACGACCCTCTGAAGAATTACAGAGGCTTATTAAGGCTCTGGCATTTACTGAAGAGGAGAATCCCTGAGGCAGTGTTGATTCTAGCCGGTAGGGGGACTGAGAAGATAAGAGGCCCGGGGGTGTATGGGCTTGGGCTTAAGGGAGAGGAGCTGCCTATACTATACAGGGCCTGCGACGCATACGTTAGCCTCAGCTTAGTAGAGGGTATGAGCCTATCCCTGCTGGACGCCATAAACCACGAGATGAAGATAATACTAGCAGACGTAGAGCCTAACAGCTGGCTGAGGGACAAAGACATACTTCTCATCAACATCAACAACATAGGCGTAGATGAGGTAGATAGGGTTATAGACTACGTGGGTTCAAGCCGCCGCCCTAGGTGGAAAGGCCCCGACTGGAGGAGGATAGCAGAGATGTATAAGGAGCTGTTTGAAGAAGCCTCCCAACGCTAACCTAAGTATATCACCCTCCCTTCAACCACTATGGCCTTAACATCCCCCGCCTCCACCAATCCCCTATCCAGCATATCAGCGGTAACACACCTCAAGCCCCACCTATACGATATCAACTTACACAACTTCTCATTAGACAGCACAACGCCATCATCCACCTTCAGAGAATCCACTAAACTATACTCATAACTAGTAAAACTAAGCGAAGACACCCTACCTACAAAAGGCAGTTCAACAAACCCATACACGTAGAACACCGACGACATAATCAAGAAAGCCGAAGCTAAGGGGATAAACCTGCTGTATATGTTTTGTTTCCTACTTAAGATGCCTAGCTTAGGTATGAAGGCCAGCGTCAAAGGAACCACGAAGAAGAACCTATACGGATACTGCGATAGGATATGCAACGCCACAATTAACGAGATAACCGCAGGGAAATACAGCTCAGGCCTACCCCTCACACCGCCGATTCTATGGAAGAGTATAAGAGCCAGGAGCAGTATCGCGGACGGGACTAGGTAGAGCTCCCCTGTCATAGAAATCACGTAAACCCCAGAGGCGACTGTAGATACTAAGGCGAGAACCCTAACCCGAGAACTCAAATCTCTAGATACTAAGGTGAACGGCGTGAAGGCTAAGCCGACGTGATGAACCAGAGGAAGAACCGGAGAGACGTGCCTAAACCCAGAGAGGTAGAGAAAAATCAACGCAAAGGCTAGGGTCTCTTTCAAAAAATCCAGCGAAAGCCTAAAAACATAAGGATTAAAAACAACAACCAACGATATGTAAAAATCACCGGAGTAACGGTAGATGGAGGCCGCTAGGAGAAAATAAACCAAAGACGCAACGAAGTCAAAGTCACCGACGAATAAGAAGAGGTAGAAGATTAGTGGAAAAAGCTCAGGTTCATACGCGAAATTAACAGGGATAAACAGCTCCGGGATTTTTGAGGCTGCGAAGAGGTAGGCTGCCCAGTCCTGGCCTGCAGGCCTATCAACCAAAAAATACCTCAGCAGAAAAGCTAGGGCTAGGAGAAGTATGTAGGGCCTTACCCTAGCCAGCTTTGAACCCTCCATCCCAGCTATTCTACCCCCAAGGAGAGTAATATAAAAGAGACACCGTAACTACACTACATAGGGTTCATGAGAATTACACTCTCTAGGGGCTATCCCAGAGTAAGGATTGTGGATGATAAGCTGGTTGAGATGACGTATGGCGATAGCTTTACTAAGGGACTCCTATGGCTACATCATCTTCTACTTTCTAGGGGTATGTTTTTCCTCCACTCGGCGGCCATCTCTGTTGATGGTAAGGGTTTTCTCTTCCTAGGCCCCAGCGGCTCTGGAAAGACCACACTAGCCAGAGCAGCTAAAAGGCTTGGGGCTACGGTTCTAAGCGATGAGAAGATACTTGTTAAGGGAGGGGTAGTCTACCCAGCGTTCTTCACCAGCGGCAGGAAGGGGTATGAACATGTTAACAAGGTATTCTCACGCATGACAAGGCCTTTAAACATAAACTGCATCACTTGGATAGGTAAGGGACGGGATGTTAAGATAAGGAGGTTACCACGCCACGAGGCCCTATCTAAACTCATGAACTCCATACTCAACACCAACCCAATAGCAGAGCTCCGGAGCAACTATAGGATTCTAAGCAACATAGCGGAGGAGATGGATACCCTATCCAGAATCCCCAGCTACTACGCCGAATACCCTAAACATTACCCAGTATGGCGTCATCTAAGCGTAGAAGAAAAATCACCAGCTACTGGGAGTAGTGTTGAAAACTTGGATAGAAAGGGGTTTTTCTACTTGGAGCTTAACATGAAGCCTTTCAGAGTCTTCTTAAAACTTGCAAAGCAGAATAGACTACGGCTGTCAATAGTAACGATGACCGATAAGCTTATAGTGGCTGGTGAAGACGCTAGCGGTAGGTTAGGCGTTTTTTATATCCTCCCAACCGGCACCAGTCTATTTGAGACCGACGGGCTTTACAGAGTTTTAAAACCCCGGGAAAATCTATTGGAGAAAATCTATGACCTAACCGGAGACAAGAACCTAGTTATGGCCATCTCCCACTTCGGGAAGATGACTGACATAAGAATCTCTAAGCATAGGCTACCCATATTAACCCCTCAAGCCACGTATGTGGTTAGCTGCTCCGTCGGAGATGAAGTAGAAGAATACGTAGCCAAGCTTGGTGGGTCCTTTGATAGAGCTGGAGTAGATGTGGGTATCTCTAAGTATCCTGAGGATTTGAGACGTCTAGCTACACGAGTAGCAAGGGAGCTGGGGGTAGCTAGACCCCGCCCCCTCAAAATAAACAGCTACCACGTCTTGAGAATACCATACTTCAGGAGCAGAGCAGCCTACCCCTATCTGCTGCTCTTCCAGAAATAGTCATAACCTAGTAACCAAGCCAAGGACAGCACGCCCCAGATACAGTAAGAAGACACGGGGAGCGACGGTAGCAAACCTGTTGAGGAAAAAATCAACCATATTACCCCACAGCAGGGGGATTGCATACATCTCCCTCAGCCTCAACGCCTCAATCACAAGACCATCAACCCTCAAGACGAAGGGCTCCCTGTAGTAGATTACCAACAACTGCCTAGACCTGAATACTGTGCCTGCTATTATGTGGGGGAAGCGGGAGGAGAAGCCCTGGGTAATGGCTTTCATGTCGTAACTCGATGGGATTGGGGGGTTTAGGTGGTGGGTGTGCCAAAGCGCGGCCACCTCCATACCCCTCAGCTTGGATAGGCTTATAGCAGCTGTATCGCCGCGTCTGGGGTTTGGGAGGGAAACGACTACATAGCCCCCGCCACGCATGACAACTGCCCCAACAAACTCGGGGCCAAGCCGGTTAAACCTAGCTATCTCAGATAAGACAGCTCTACTCAACACTAAGCAGAGGCGTTTCACGCGCAAACTGCATACACGGCGGAGTTGTTGCGATATTAACGTTATTTCTAAACAGGGCCCGCTTGATTATTGTTGAGAAGCCTTCTTTGAATACGTTCCCCAACGTTACCTGTGGAGCGAAGTTGCACTGCAGGACAGTGCCGTCTGGGTGTATTTCAAGCCCTAAAGCTATGGGGCATGTGTTTAGTGAGTTAATCTCCCCGCGGAGAACTCTGGCTATCAGGCTTCCTTCGGTTTTGTTCAAGTCTACTCCCCAGGGGTTGTTATCTGTTTTTTCTATCTGAAGCTCTGTAACTCCCCGCCTGTCCCAAGACTCGTATAGAGTAGTGTATATTGATACCATATTCTTCTCCGTGAAGTTGGAGGCTAGTTCTATCATGGCCTCTGCTTCGTGCTCGTTGCCCTTTATAACTACTGGATGGATTATCGTTACCACCCCGTTGTCCTTCAAAAGTTTGAGCGAGGATACGACCCGTTTCAACACCTGCTTCCCAGTTATCCTCTGGTATGTTTCTTCAGAGGCCCCGTATAGGCTGACCCTAACCTCTACATGGTGTCTCCCTAGAAACCTAGCCAGCTCCTCGTTTATTCCAACGCAGTTGGTAAGTAGCCTGACATACTGGCCCAAGCTACGGGCGTAGAGTATGATATCCATCAGCTTCTTATGGTTATAGATGGATATCTCTCCCCCAGTCAGCTCGACGCAGAAGATGCCATGCTCGTAAGCCTCCTTCATAACCTCCTTGGCCTTCTGCGGAGGCATTACTAGACTAGAGTTCCTGCGGAGGCTTTCGGGGAGGAAACAGTGTATGCATGATAGGTTGCAGAGGTATTGCAGGTAGAGGGTTAGGCCTACTAACATGGTTCTTTCTCTTCCTAGTTTTGTTACTGTTAATAGCGTATTTGAGTCTTTCTCTTCTTAACTAGGTGTTTGTTGCTGTTGGGGGAAAGCTTTAAGCTGGGCTTTCGGTTATCGTTTGCGATGGTTAAAACCCTTGCAGCTGCTTCGTTGATTATGCTCACCTCAGCTGTTATAGTGGCTGCGTATATCTACCCGGGGCCTGGAGGGCTGTACGGCGGGTATACTTCTCTTAACCTGGCCCTGCTCCCTGCCCTCCTCCTCAACATACTCCTAGCCTTAATCCTCTTGACTGGGCGGGGTGAAATATCTCACAAGCACCTGCTTGATTCTCTTCTTGTTTTTCTGCTGGTGTTTGCGTTGCCTGCTGGCGTGGGTTTTTACCTGCGGAGTTTCGCGGCTGTTCGCTGGCTTCCTGCTGCGGCTATCCTGCTGCTGGATGCAATAGCCCTGCTGCGTCTTTTGACGCTTAGGGAGGGTATGCATATTAGGTTGGAGCGTTGTATGTTGGCTACGCTTCCGGTAGCCTTGTCTGTGAGCATCTTAACCCTAGCTGCTCACCTTTACTTCTACGGCGGCTTTCTCATGCCTGGGGGTGATAACTGGAGGCATGTGCTGATATTATCTTCGGTCTCCCGTTTTGACTTGAGCAACGTGGTAACGCCTCAGGGGTTCTTCATAGTATTAGAGTTCTTCAGGGGTGTCTTCGGAATTCCATACGTAAACCTCCTAACGTTATTTAGTGTGCTTAACTTTTTCCTTGTGGTTTCTTTAGGGTATTTGTTTTTAAGCGTCTTCAGGGTTGGGTCTAGGCTCTTTCTTCTCCTCGGGTTGGTTCTCGTTGTTGTAGCCAGCCCTTGGATAGGTGTTCTGGACCTCATCTCAGGAGGGTATAGCTTCCCTCTATTCCTTAAGGAGAGTATCATCTTCTTCCATCCCTCGCTGACCGCTCTAACCTTGACGCTCTACGCCATGTCCGCTTTGTGGCAGGAGACTGAGAATGGCTTTTCTCTTAAGGGGGTTATCTTCCCGTCCCTGCTGGCGGGTTTCTCCTACGTGCTTCACTTCCCAGCATCGGTAAGCGGCTACCTCCCCTTCGCGGCCACGGTGGCTCTTCTGAGGATTAACAAACTCTCAGCAGCGGCGTATCTTC
>DQVM01000011.1 GCA_015661775.1 Candidatus Caldarchaeum subterraneum
TATGGCATTTGTTCTGGTTTTATGAAGTTTCTGAACCTTATCTCAGCCTTATCTAGGCCAAGCCTCCCAGCCACTATATCCATCATCCTCTCAAGATGGAAGTAAGCGGGGTGGCAGCCATATCCTCTATTGGGGACCGTAGGGGCTTTGTTGGTAAATATACAGTATGCATCTATAAAGACATCCTGTATATCATAGCAACCTAAGAATGTGAAGAAGCCCCTTGTAACAGTCTGGGGTTCTGGATGCCTTAAGTACGCCCCTATATTCTCTATTATCTTGACGCGGATTCCCAATATACGGCCATCCCTCCTAACAGCAGCCTCTACTATAGCTTTTCTATCAGCAGCTTGAACGGACATCAAATCTTCACGCCTATCGGCAATCCATTTAACAGGACGGCCTGTAAGGATTGAAAGGACAGAAACTATAGCTGAGTAAGGGTATATCCCTATCTTGTTACCGAACCCACCACCAATATCAAGCGTTATATGTCTCAGTTTATGTTCAGGCATCTTTAGGGCCTCAGCCATCCTAGCTCTGTAAAGCCCAACCTGCTGGTTCTGGTCCCATAGGGTGATATTCCCTGAAGCCGGGTCGTAGATGGCTGCGCATCCGTAGGGCTCTATGGGTGTTGAGCTATATCTATGGAAGGAGAACCGTTCATTTACTATTTCATCGGCTTTACCAAAAGCCTCCTCAACATCCCCATAGTGAAACTGACGATGCCACGCTACATTATTCTCAAAACCCTCATGAATCAACGGAGCGCCTTGTTGCATGGCTTTTTCAGAATCAACCACCGGCTCTAAGGGCTCGTACTCAACCTCTATCAAGTCAACTGCATCGCGGGCAGTGTATGGGTTGACGGCAGCTACCGCAGCTATAGGCTCGCCGACGTATCTAACCTTATCTAAAGCCATGGGATAGTAATCGGGGACCCTAATAACATGTCTAAACGGCTTAACATAGTCTTTCAGCTCCTGCCCTGTAAGAACCTTAACCACACCCTCCAGACGCTCTGCCTTCTTAGTATCTATTGATTTTATCAGCGCGTGTGGGTAGGGGCTTCTGAGGAGCGCTACGTATAGCATGTCTGGAAGGGAAAGGTCGGTTATAAAATTTCCACGGCCTGTTAAGAATCTGAGGTCTTCTTTTCTTTTCAGCGGTTTTCCTAACCAGCGGCTGGTTTGCATGGATGCCTAAGAGAAATAGGCGGATATATACGTTATATTTTTCTCTATAAATTGGTAATTCACGCAACCCCCGTCTTCTTAATCACCTGCCTATTCACAATATCATCCGTCAAGGCTATCGCATAGCCCGCTGAACGCCTAACGTTACGGCTGATTAACAGAAGCTGAGTATTTATCCTGTTAGTCTCACCCAAGAGCAGGGAACTCACCTCCGCGTCAATCCGTTTCACCGCCTGGAAGAGCTCCGCATTCTCAAATAAATCTCCAAACTGTACATCCTCAGATTTAAAAGCATCCACGGCGTTTTCATACATCTTAACCACCACCCCGTACATCTCAGTCAACATGCCCCAGATGTCCTTGTTGATCTGCGTATTACCCAGCTCCAGTAGAGTTTTTGATATTTGGGTTGCGTAGTAAACGGCCATGTAGAGGTCGCGTATAACGACGCTGTATACAGCGAGTTCTCTCACATCTTTTATGGCTTGGGGTTGATATGGGTTGAGTATTGAGAGTGTTAAATACCTGTAAGTGGCCCTGTACTGTCTCATTATCTCCTCAATCCTTTCCACGATCTCTCCTGCTAGGATTAGGTTTCTCTCTCGCATGCTTTGTAAAGTATCTTCATGTACTTCATAGGCGAACTTAGCCATCCTGGCTATTCTATCGTGTATAGCCTCCTCCGACACGGATGTTATGAACTTAAGTGAAATCCTGTTATTGGTGTCCTCCACTATGTCAGCCCCCAGCAGCTCTCCCCTTAGTCTTCTCAACTCCCGCCGTTCGTCAGGTGAAAAACCATCCTTGGATAAGATGGTTATTTTATTGACACCCTGCATATAATATGAAAAGACCACATACCTGATGTGGCGTATATGAGTGAAGTCCTCACGTATGAGCTCAACCTCAGGCAGTTTACGTAACGATTGGGGGATAAGCCTAAGCCCTATAGGGTCGCTTACAACCACTATCTTCTGCCCCTTCTTAACTCCTGTTCTCTCAACCCACCATCTAGGTAATGTTATCACATAACTACCTCCTTTAATCTTCTGCAGACTCCGAATCTCCGCCTCACTCATGCTAATAACTTACCTTATAGTGAATCATATAAACGATTTTCGGATAATATGCTACAAGCTATATTATATACCCGAATATTCTTATATAGATACAAATATTAACAATACGCGACAAACCATGGGCATCAGAACAGGCAAGGAATACCTCCAAAGCCTCAACGACGGCCGGGAGCTTTACCTAGGGAACGAGCTTGTCAAGGACCTAGTAAACCACCCTGCATTCAAATATACGGCTAGGATGATAGCGCGGTGCTACGACTTACAGCACAGCAAGCAAGAAGAGCTAACGTTTGTGGAGAATGGAGAGAGGTTTGGGAACATCTGGCTACCCCCACGCTCCAAGGATGACTTCACTAAAATACGCAGACATATATTGACTTGGCATGAGTTTACCGCAGGTTGCCTAGGTAGGTTACATGACTACCTTGGAGTATGGATAACAACCCTATACATAATGCGCGACGTTCTAGGTAGGGAAAATCCAAAGTACGCGTTGAACATGGCTAAGTATTACGAATACTGCCGCTCAGGGGATTTAGCTCTAACACACGCAATATCAACACCGCAGATAGACAGAGGCCCCGGAGCAGGTAGGAAAGAAAACGAAGACATCCACGTAGTTGATGTTAACGATAAAGGCATCGTTATTGAGGGAGCTAGAACTGTAAGCACCTACGCCCCCTATGCTAATGAATTCATATCCTTCCCACAGCTACCTGCAAACCCAGACGAGGATAAAGAATACGTAACCGGATTCGCCTTGCCCATGAACACGAAGGGCCTAATCTTCATCTGCCGAGAA
>DQVM01000084.1 GCA_015661775.1 Candidatus Caldarchaeum subterraneum
CCTACTATACACCTGCATACGATAGTTGAGGCAATCAGCCTCTTGAGGTTCTTCAATAGCTTATCTGGAGTGGGTGAGATTATGTCGGTTAAGGCCGATGCCTTCATACCGTATAGGATGGATAGGCGGAACGCATACTACGAGGGGGAGTTCAACACCCCAATACTCTGGAACTCGAACATGTACATGAGCAGCGAGACTATGAAGATACTGCGGGAGCTGATAGACATATGGCTACCTGACTTCAAGTTCGGCAACAACAAATGCGCAGTTAAACTCTCCCGCACCCCCTGGTATTTTGAGACAGTATCAGAGAACCACAGGAAAATATATGAATGGGGAGAGAATATAGTTATAAGACACCTCATAATGCCCAACCACGTTGAATGCTGCACAAAACCCGTGCTTAAGTGGATAGCCGACAACATGCGGGGCATCCCTGTGAATATAATGGACCAGTACCACCCTGATTGCTACTGTAACCCAAGCGACCCAAGGTATGATAGTAGATACAAGGAGATATCACGTTTCCCATACAAGCATGAGATAGAAGAAGCATACAGCTACGCTAAGAAACTCGGCATCCCATTCGAGGAGATAACGTTCGAGAAATCCGTATATGGATTAAGAATCTGAGAAAACCTAGCATCTTATCCGCATCCTGATTACACCCTTACTGATATCCTCATCCAGTATCTCAGAACCGTAACTCGACAATAAACTCTTCAGAAACTCAGCTACACATACCGTTGACTCTATCCTTCTACCCACACCCACTAAACCTATTTCATAAATTCCATTCCCCACAAACCTAGCCTCCAGATTCTTTATAGGAAGATACTTAACGTAGGTTCTGGCAAGTTCAAGAAGCTCATCCACGTCATTCGCATACAACTTAAGCAAACTAGATAACTCTGAACCGAGTGTCCTAAATTTTTCAATAAGCTCATCCTTATTATACCTCCAGATATCAGCGATTAAAGAATCCATAAAATCAGCTGGAATAACTACAGTCTCTATCTCAGTTAAGATTTTATGTATAAGCCATAGATTTCCAAGCGTTTTTACGTCAGCCCCCTCTTTCAGAAGCTTGGTGCAAGTATCTAAAATCTCGTTGACAAGAGCATATAAAGTCATCTTCTTTTCTCTAGCCAAATTCGCCAACTCCTGCGCTATACCATCATCAACCGCTAGAGAGGTGCGTGGCATTCTCTAAAAGATACGAAGCAGTATTTTATATGGATTAACCCAATATAACAACTGAGCAGATAGCTTCAGGAAAAGTTATGCAGTGTGAAAAATAACAGTAATAGATTCAATCTTTTGAGAAGCTTGAGGAGTTTATTGATGTGAATTTGGGAATTTCCTTAATCATCTAGGGGTATATAACGGAAGTGATATGCGGAAATTGTCGGAGGTTAAGTAGGTGATATTTATTCTGAGCCTCATGTGCTTAAAGGCTAAAAATAGGATATCAATAGTTGAAGATAGTTATAGGAGGAGGTCTGTAACGAGGTTAATAGCTGTATTCGGGGCTAAGAACTCGGGGAAAACAACTGTGGTTGAGTATTTGATAGGGCGGTTGGTTAGGGATGGGTTTAACGTGGCGGCACTGAAGCATATACACCATGAATTCACAATAGACACGGAAGGAAAGGATACGTGGAAAATGGCAAGACGGGGAGCGTCTATCGTGGCTAGCATATCACCAAACGAAGTAGCAATATTACATAAACGTATAGACGACTGGAGGATAAACTTTAACAAGCTACTGCAGTTCTTAGAGAAAGAAGATATAGACGTTGCAGTAGCGGAGGGCTTCCACAACATACTGGGAAAAACCCCTACGGTGCTCAAGATAATAACAATCAAAACTGATGAAGAAGCCCATCACTTCATCAACACTACATCACCGCCTATACTGGCGTTAGTCAAAAGAGCGGAAACTCAGCTAAAGATAAACCCCGGCAGCATAAGTATATTCAACCTGCCTCCCGGAGATGAATTATATCAGCTGGTTCTTAAGAGCATTAGGAAACAGACGCCGGGGAGCGGCATGGTATAGATGCTTCCGGGTTATTCAACTGGATAGTAGTTATGTCGGCGGGTATGCTAAAAATATAGAGCTGCTGGAAGTTAGGTTATTGCATATCTACTCTACTGGCTTAAATCTGGGTTTTAGCTTCTCTAGTATCTGCGGCAGGGTTGTGTATTCCATTTCTTCGTGGCTTAGTCTAGCTGGTTCGAATTCGCCCATGGTTCTTATGTAGATTGATAACTCTGCTGCTTTCTGCCTTACGTAGTCCCAGAAGGGGTCTGCGAAGAGGTCAGCAGGCTCTACTCCATCCACCCCTATCAGTTTACCGTTGCTCACCTGCCAACCCATCGCAATAACCCTAGGAGGCCCGTCGAAGAAGCTTACAGCGTTATGGCCGTTTTTGAAGGAGACAGGCATTAACGGACCCCTGTGGCTACCCCGCATCCACCCGCTCACAAAAGGCGGAACAGCAAAAGCGCTTAGAATCTCACCTACAGCAGGGAAACCAGCCTGCGCCCTAACCAGCAGCACAGGGTCATCCTTCCCCACATAACGGCCTGCAATAAGGCTTAAACGCGTCGTACTAGCGGCTGCAGCAGGCTCGTTATCCACAGCACGGTAAACCTTAGAGATAGCATACCTACCGGGAGTCCCAATTAAACCTATTAAGTCATACAGTTCCTCGGGAGTCTTTAGAGTTACCGCTTTAGACTCTATTAAATCTAGAACCTCAAACTTGAATCCATCATGTAACTTAGGGTCTATCACAAGCCCTGCGGTGTTATCTGGTGATGCGAAGATTCTATATAAGGGCAGGTTCCACGCACCTGGTTCAGTTTTGTCGGCTGCAAAGACTACTATAGGGTCTGAGCCTCTTTCGTCGAACTCAAGCTCAGCAACCCCCGGTCCTAATCCCCTGACGTTACCGCTGAACGCGTCGCTCAGCAAATCCTGGCCAGCTCCGTAGAGCTTAAGCTTCTTCGAAACCTTCTCTGTAACCTCCTTGAAGACGCTCCAAGCCAGGCCATGTATCTCCGGATTGTTCTCACCCTTAGTATGCGTCATCACGAGTATAATATCATCTCCGCAGTGCGTAACATAACCTGAACCAAGCAACCCAGTCTCCTCGGCTTCACGAAGCTTCTCAGCAGCGTAGTTCAACATATCTTGATGCGGCCTATGATGCCCAGCAACACTACCGACATCAGCTTTTATCACAGAAACCGTAGTCTTCATACGCCTAGAGTAACAACGCGTAAGATAAAAAGATTAATGAATAATAACCTTTGCGTGTTTACATTTAATTATTCTGTAGTTTACACAGCCGCAAACGCTTAGAAAACCGCAGATGATATGGTGGTCAGATTCTACGGAGGATAAAGACAAAGAGTATAACCTGCAAGATGAACAGAATTCCCAACCCTATTATTTGATTCAAGTTATCAATTATTGTTATCGTTATCTCCATGTCCTGTTTAAGGTTTATTTCGTATTTTTCTAAGCCCTGTGGAGAAAGAGAATATACCACATGCTCCCCGGAGTTTAAGGTTAATACTGTAACGCCATTTTCTACCACAACCTTATTTCCATCAACGCTAATCTCGGCATTCCTCTTGAATAAGTTCCCTCTTACATCTACTATTTTGATTGTGAGGTTATGAACTCGTGCTATTATCTTTATGTTCTTCCCCGGATTGAACGTTATTGGTTTTGGGTCGTATTCCTTTATCTGAATGTTACGTGAGGAAATTATAGGCCTATCTTCTCTCGTTAATTCCAAAAGTTCGGGAGCTGTTGCTCCGTCTATAGTGTATTTATGTAAATAGACTATTAAGAATCTATCGTTGTCTATCTTCTTTATTATTGAGTTTGGCATAGTTATTCTGACGTTGTTTAATGGTTGTTGCTTATGTGATAGTACTTGAACGCTTGCTAGAGGTAGTTTAATTTTTATCCGTTTAAACTCCCCATTCTCAGCACCAAGTATAGCCTCTACTATTGTTGTGTTTATAGCAGATACATCAACGTATATTTTGTTTGTAAAGTATTTAACGCCTATGTTGGGCGGCGCTACTATTGTTTCAGTTTCTAGAATCTTGTTTAGCTTGCCACCAAGCAATCCATATATCTTTAGAATCTTACTTCCGTAACTGAGTGGAATAACACCCCTTTCACCTACTTCATTTAAACTAGGAATAGTCAGTCTGAGGAACCACGTGCCGTTTATCTTAACTGGATGTAGAACCCATCTACCTATAATGCCATCGGAGGATAGCGTGTATGCTGTGGTTTTTATTTTCCCCTCTATATCTACCTCGCGTTTTGCATCAATTAACTCCACTATGTAAGCGTATAGAACAGGTTCTTCTAGCCTTATCCTGAGTTCTTTACCTGGATTAAGCAAAGGTATTTCGGCTTCTTGAGTTATGAAGAGGGCATAGCTCTTGTTTAACCCTTTTATTTCAGCTACGACGGTTGTATCATTCTCCAATCTAGTAGTTAGCTCCGCTTGAATCTCTCCGCTAGGCTCTACATGTTTTAGAATCATCTTCATGTTATTAGTTTCTAGAACCCAGTCTCCTTTTTCATCTTGATTAGTGAAGTTTTTGACCATCATCAGCATATTGTTGACGTTTATTATTTTATCTATAACTCCGCTTGGTGTTGTTAAGGTTACCTCAGTTTTACCGTTAAGTACGCGCATGTATATTGCTTCACCTGAGCGAACTTCTAGAACCGCGCCGTCAAGAAATGGGAACATCCCGTATCTTCCGTATCCTATGAAGATTATTGGATTTTCATCCGCCCAGCTATGTAAAGGTGTAGAGAGAAGCACCGCTGCGGAGAGAAGTATAATGGTTATTTTGAGTTTCATGATTCTACCTCACCTTTCGGCTGGTAAGCGCTACGGCTAAGAAGAGAAGTGAACCTATTACTGCAATCCCCAATCCTGATGAATTAAAGAATGATTCGACCAAGTGGGCTGATACTAGAGAGAGGGTTGTTGCTAATAGTAAAATAACTGCCGGGGTTCTTTCTATTTTTATGCTACGCTTAACTATCGGTTTATTATCTTCTAGTGAAAATAGAATTAAAATTACCGCTATCATCCCTAGAGCAGTTAATATGTTCAGGTAGGGTGATACTGGAGGCGCTTCGTTATTGTTGAATAACCCCGCCGCTCCCCCCATAATTCTCTGAATAAACACCCTAACTATGTATATGAAAAGCTTCTCGGGTGTTGCGTAGCCGTTTACAACAGCGGACAAGAGGGTTAAAGCAGCTACGTAGCTTGACGTAAAACCAATAATGATAGAACCCGATAGATTTGAGAATATAGAGGATAGTAGAATTACTATTGGAAAAGCAACTATGTAGCCTGCTGCGAGGCTTATGAAAGCAGTAGAGTCATACTCGCTGACAAGCAGGTATAGTGAGTACACAGCCGGGAGATAAACCACTACTATTCCATACCACTGTATCTTCTCCGAGAATAATATGAGAAACAGAGATATAAAACCTAGGATAAAGAACAGGTTTGTAGAAGGTAGCATAGCTGACATGATATGACCTAGCATAAACAGAATGGGTGAAAAGGACAAACTATGAATTATTACTCTTATTGTCTTGTCCATACCATCCTCTGCTTCTTTATGGAATTTAATATATGAGATAGTAGTGGTGTTAGTAGCGTGGAGTCTGCCACGATTATCGATGGGCAGGCTCTCTTAATATCCTCTATGCGCCTATCCTCTACCTCCTCAAGCACCTTGACGATTGACTTCTCTCCCCCGTAAAGCTTCTTCCTTACGAGAATCAGGTAAGCCCGTATCCTCTGCTGGTTCAACCGCTTCATTAAGGCCTTCAGCTCCTCAGGAGTAAAGTATGCAAACCTACTTACTATAATCAATACATCAGGTTTACGGCGTATTTTTATAGCAGCATCACGTAGTTTGAATCCCTCCTTAGGTTTCAACTCTGCCATCCTCTTTATAAGAACCGTATAATCCGAGCTTGTGTATATTCTGAGGTTTTCTAGGTCGTTTATAGCCCCTAGCGTTTTGACCGTTACGTAATCGCCTTTTCTTACTAAGGCGCGTATTAATACTGTTAGATTGCCTATTACTTCATCGAGTAAACTGGGTTCATAACCTATCAGCATAGATGGGCTACAGTCAACCAGAAAATACACCTCCATTCTGTTTAGCTTATCAAATTCACGTACAAATATCTGGTGCTCTTCTTTTCCGGATTTTTTCCAGTATATTCTCCTAGCAGGATCGCTTGGTTCGTATTCTCTTAATGTTCTAAATGTTTCCTCAATTCCCGTTACGTAGTTTCCCGCAGAACCGAATAGTGCTTTTCTTTCTGTGTAAAGCATCATGTCTGCGAGCTTGATATTTCTGTTATCTACTGGATATGCGTATATGTATGCCTTTGAATCCAAGTATATTTTACGTGCTCCGTACCTGTATTTATCGAACACGGTGATATTCAACGGTCCTATACTATACACGCCCCGTCTTCTAGCCTTGACAACGTATATTAATTCTAGCGTTTCGCCGCCTTTTAATGTCTTTTCTATTTTTGCAGATCCTCGTTCAATATCTAATCCATCCACCTCATCCTCCACGATTATGTAGAGGGGAGTTTTTGTTTTATTTGTGATTTTTAGGATTACTTTTATTTCTTCGTTTATGTTACAGAATTCCTTGCTTACTGTTCTCTCTGCTTCGAAGGAGTTCATGTTAATCTTTTTTACCACAGCGTTACCGTGTAATGTCATAAGTGATGTGAAGAAGACTATTAGGAGTGATGAATATGTTATAGGTGGAAAAACTATTATGAATGATGTTACTATTAGTATAACTGCGGAAGTTACCATGCATA
>DQVM01000001.1 GCA_015661775.1 Candidatus Caldarchaeum subterraneum
CACCCCCTTAACCGGTTTTCATACACCTACAATACACACAACGGAGGGAGCAAGTATGCTAACACCCCACTATGAAGACTACGCTGACTCTATTCAACAAGAGGAGACAAGATCTTCAGAGGTTGATGAAGGGTATCAGCGGAGCAGAGAAACAGGCAGGAGAAGACTCACTATCGAGGTTATAAGCGGCTCCGATGACCTGGTCTGTAGAGTATGCGGAGGCCTAAACCCAGTAGACGCCAGGGTGTGCAGGACATGCGGTAAGAAGCCATATCTAGAAGGCCCAGGGGCTAGATGCCCCGTATGCAGGGCTCCGTTGGTCTACGCCACTAGGCTTGATGAAGATAGACTATTATGTGGGGTATGCTTCTCAGAGCTGCAGATAATAAGATAACGGTAAAATCTGTGGGTTATCTATAGCTCTTTTGTTTAAAACGTCTGGCGCTTCTTCTGTTAGGTTTCTTGGGTTCGGCTTGCCTAGGGTCTCCGGATAGTAGTGTTCTATCATAATCTAGTATAGTTTGTCTGAAGGTCTCCTTTACGCTGGCCAGTCCTCTGGCTATAGCGCTGGCCACGGCGTCTGCTATCGCCATGGGGCCTCCTCCCCTAACCTTAACGATGAAGTCGTGGGTTTTCCAGAAGTCGGGGGCTAGGTGTAGGGGTACGGATATCTTAGACCTTATTATCTCGTTACCAAACAGCTCTAGGGGTGTGTTGTTTATCAAAACCCTGCCTGTTCCCGGCCTTATTACAAGCCTAGCTACCGCAGTTTTCCTACGCCCCACGAAGACGCCGAGTACCTTCTGCCTCAACCCTAGGATACCTCCTACTATCAGGCTGGTTATTTAAGTTACTCCAGAGGCCTGCCTCCCCTAAGCTCTCTAGAAACCTCCTCAAGGGTCATGTACCTGAAGACGCGTCTAGATCTGCTTATTGGCTTCTCCATCTTAGCGTCAGGTATCTCAAGAGGCTTGGCCCCGGGTATCTGCTTAGCGCCTCTAAATACTCTAAGCCTCCTAACAGCCTCCCGGCCTTTTGCCTTCTTCCTCGGAAGCATCCTGATTATGGCGTATCTTAGGATTCCCTCTGGGAGCGTAGGGTACCATACTTTGATAACCTTGTGGCTTGTGAGCTGTTTTCTGCTGCGGAGGAAGTGGAATCTACTCATTATAGCTGGTTTATTCCCAGTTATTACTGCTTTCTCTGCGTTTATCACGAAAACCCTGTGGCCTTGCATCAGTAGTTTAGCAACTCTAGAGGCCAGCCTCCCTACTTTACAGCCTGAGGCGTCAACTACGTAAGCCTCCTTCTGAGCCTGCTCAGACAACGCCATATCCACGCCTCACCTAAATAAGCATGTATGCTCAACCTATTATCCTTACGTTAGAGCCTTTAGGGTATCGCTGCATGAACTCCTCCAGCAGCAGCGCCTCCCCTCCCGCCCTCGTTATCTTGTTGTAAGCCTGTTTAGAGAAGCTGAAGGCCCCAACCGTAACGGGATGGCTTATGAAACCCGTGCCCAGAACCTTTCCGGGGACGAATACTACATCACCCGCTTTGGTCAGGCGGCTTATCTTATAGACGTTGACCTCCCGCTTGCTGCGTATGCTTCGTCTAAGCTCCTCAGTTATGCGCCTCCAGAATCTAGATTCCTTAGCGTAGGGCCTTATTTTCCGCACCAGCCTTAGCCTGAGCTGACTGGGCCTATTCCTCGGCATTTTTCATCACCTCTTCAAGCTTCTGCTCAAGCTCCTTTACCTGCTGGTTGATAATCTTAACCGCTTCTTTAACCATTCTCCGGGCGGGGAGGAAGCCGAAGGACTCTACATATAGGTATCGCCTGCCGTTCTCCTCGTATAAAGTAGCTATCCCCGACTGCCACTTAGCGTGCTTCCGGCCCTTCCCCAGACGTACGTAAAGCTCCAGCTCAACCCTCTGCCCCGGAGCTAGGGTAATTATCGGGAAATCCCCGCTCACCGGAGCAACCTTTATGTCGGGCTTCTCAGGGGAGATATCACGGGAATATACCGTAACAGTATCCGTATCCGCAGCTGCTCTCAGCACAAACCTCACAACACACCTCTCACACCCCAGCTTACTACCGCATGTACACTCCTCAGGGAGGCTGTAGTTATCTATGTCGGATACGAAGGGGATCAGCGATATGCGGTGGGCCAGAATCTCGTTGGGCATGGCGCTGCTGTTCTCAATAACCAGAACCTCCTCAACAGCCATGGTGGGGACTTCGTTTATAATAGCTCGTCTAAGGGCGTTTGCAACGGGTGTGGGAAGCCCGTCTGAAAGCTCCAGCCGCACCCAGCTATCCCCACCTTCATCAACAACCCTAACCAGCTGCAACCCCATCATCTCCATAACCTGCTTAACATAAACACTTGGGACTATCTCCTTTATTGGAAAGGCTATTATTTAAACGAGAAACGAGGCTGTTGACGTTTATTAGTAAGCTCAGCCAAGCTTAGGCTGAGGTCAAACTTAAATCATCTCTTACAAGCGTTAGGTGGTGCTAAGGGGATGCCGACGATGCATAAATGCTCGTTCTGCGGCAGGGATTTCATACATGGGTCTGGGATGCTATACGTTAGGCGAGACGGTACGCAGCTGTGGTTCTGCTCCAGGAAATGCAGGGTGTATATGATAGAGCATAGGAAAGACCCGCGTAAGCTGAAGTGGACAGCCTACTACGGCCAGGAGAGAAGAGGAGGCTAACCCTAAATTCTCCCCATAACGCTCTTCCTGCATGCAGGAACGGACTTTCGTGATTCTAAAACCCAGCTGCGTCAACAGGGGTTTGATGGGCGAGGTCATAGCACGTTTTGAGCGTAAGGGCCTTAGGCTTGTTCAAGCTAAGGTGAAGAGGGTAACGGAGGAGGAGGCTAAGAGGCTCTACTCAGTCCACGAGGGGAAGCCCTTCTTCAACGACCTTATAAGGGTAATAACCAGCAGCAGGGTTATGTTGATGGTCTGGGAAGGCAGGGATGCCGTTGCTGTGGTTAGGAAGCTGATAGGCGCCACAGACCCTGTGAAGGCAGAGCCGGGGACAATAAGAGGCGACTACGGCTTAGACATAACAGATAACTTAATCCACGCCAGCGACAGTAGAGAATCATACGAGAGGGAACATAGGATATTCTTCACAGAAGAGGAGCTGAACCAATAAGCCTAAACAGAAAAAGCTTTACTCAGCTAAAACAGGCGGCTCCCAGTTCTGCGGAAGCACTCCTTCACGTTTGTAGTATTTAACCAGCCTTCTGATTTTAGACTCCACCAGCTGTAGTCTATGTCTGTTGTATCTGTCGGATTTGAAGCGTTTTAAGTGTAGTTTCATTCTCCTAGCCCTCTCCATCAGGTTGGCTAGGTCCTCCGGTATAGGCGGCGCTATGTCGTTTTCCCTCAGTATCTGGAGGACAGTCTTTCCAGTAACTGTCTTGACAAGTGGAACTGCGTATTGGTCTCTTAGGATTACCCCTATCACGCTGGGTGGATACCCCTCCTTAGCCAGCTTAACAACTAGACTCTCCACCTCCTCCGGGGTGAGCTTAAACCATAACGGGGTTACCTTGCTTATCGGCCTTTTAGAGCCTGACTTTCCACGCTTCCGTGCATGCATCCGAGCCATAGCTTCTCGTCGTTTCTTCATCCACAGCTAGGTATCTAATAAACCTCTAGGGGTAACTGAAGCATGAAAGAAGGCTGCTTAAAGTTCTGTATGTATGTGTTAAAAACCCGTGTTTTTAAGCCATTCTATCAGCTTCCTCGCAGCCTCCCCCCGGTGGCTTAGCTTATTCTTCTCGTCTTCACGCATCTCCGCGAAGGTCTTTCCAACGCCTTCTGGGATGAAGATGGGGTCGAACCCGAATCCGCTGAACCCCCTAGGATGCTGCGCTATAACCCCTCTACACATCCCCTTAAAGACCCTAACCCCCTTACCCGGGTGGTATAAAGCTATCACAGATACGAATGCCGCCCCCCTGCTCTTCCCCTCCACCAGCTTAAGAACCCCCTCAACGCCTATGGTTCTATAAACGTAAGAAGAGTAAGGCCCCGGAAACCCGTTCAAAGCATCTATGAACAAGCCCGCATCCTCTACGAAGACCATGTTCTTGACAATATTATATGCGTGGATGCAGCTGTTGACGGCTATCTCCTCTAGAGTGTCTGATTGTATTTCAACGGTCTTTATGTTCTCTACCTTAAGCCCTATCTTGGCTTCTGCGAAAAGTAGCTTGAACTCCTCCGCCTTCCCTTTGTTGGATGTGGCTAGGGTTATGGACGTTTCTCATCCCCTCTCTACGTATCTTCCCCGGCTTCTTATCTCGCTTATCTTACTAAGCATGGCCCTAGCCTCCCCCCTACCTGCCTCCTCCTCATAGCCTCTTAGGAAGCCCCGCATAAACTGTTCACGTTTCTCAGGTGCTGTGCTCTCCAGAGAGCGGTCAAGAAGATGTATGTCAACTGCCATGTCCTCAAGCTCTGTCGTGAATACGCTGAGGCCGAAGTCCACCAGCCACGGCCTGCCCCTATCGTCTATTATTATGTTGGCTAGGGTTAGGTCGCCGTGGGCTACTCCGCCTTTGTGCATCCTACCCACTATACGTCCTAGGTTCTCCGCTAGGTTTACGAGCTGCTCGTCGGGGGTTGTTGTTAAGACGCTCCTAAGCTCCTGTCCTTTTATCCGCTGCATATAGATGCTGGAGCTGCTTAGGTCTAGGAAGAGGATGGCTGGGGCGGGTATCTTAAGCTCTCTTAGGCGTGTTATCACCTTGGCCTCGTGGGCTGTTCTGCTCCTTCTAACCGCCTCGTCTATCTCAGGCCGTCTATACCGTTTCTCCACCCTCCGCTTCAAGATAAGCTCGTAGCCACTCCAGTTCACCGCTGTTATAACCGCTTCAGCCCCAAGTTTTACAACCTGCCCCTCTACAGGCTCTAGGCTCTCCAACCCTCTTAACCCCGGTTATCCCATTTAATCAAAACCTCGTCAATCCTCTGCCTCGGCCTTACGCGGCTCTCCTCGGGTTTTATCACATCACCGGCGAGGTAGTGAAGCAGGCCTGTCCACGCTATCATGGCCCCGTTATCCCCTGCATACTCGTCGGGAACCCTGAACAGCCTAGCCCCGCGGTCGCTGCACATAATCTCCAGCATCTGCATCAATCTTTTGCTTCTTGCAAGGCCTCCTACTAGAAGGAGCTCCTCCCGGCTTAGGTATGCCAACGCCCTTTCGCTCACCTCCGTTAGCATGCTGTATACCGTCTCGGTTAGGCTTAGCGCCACGTCCTCAGGCTTAGCCCCTTCAGAGAGGAGCTTCTCGGCAGCTGTTAAAAGGCCTGAAAACGATACATCCATCCCCTTAACCCTGTAAGGAAGCTCGTATATTCTCTCCCCCTTCTCAGCCAGCTTCTCCGCAGCAGGCATAGGCCCTACGCCTGCGGTTATGCCGAAGGAGTCTAGGCAGTTGCCCGCAGCTATGTCCAGCGTCTCGCCTAACACCCTGTAACGGCCCTCAACCAAGCTTGTTACCAGCGTGTTACCTCCAGCGACGTATAGGACAACAGGGCTTCGGCACCCCGTAGTTAACTTACCTATCTCAACATGAGCAACCGCGTGGTTTACCGCCACAAGAGGCTTCCCCAGCCTGAGGGATAGGGCACGGGCAGCTGTGGCCCCTGTTCTTAAGCAAGGGCCCATACCTGGGCCTATTGAGAAAGCCACCGCATCAACATCTCCCGGCTCAACCCCTGCTTCTCTGAAGGCTTCGCGTATAACCTCTGCAGCAACCGCTGCGTGGTGCTGGGAAGCCTCCCTAGGGTGTATGCCCCCGGATGCTGGTTTATAGGTTCTGTTAACATTAGCCAGGACCCGCCCCTCCGAGTCCACCACACCGACCCCAAACGTATGGGCGGTAGATTCGATACCAAGGCATACAACACGGCTCAATCAGCTTCCCGAAGATAGATGGTTTATAGGTCAGGTTTTATCCTTTAATTCCACGGGGTTTATAGATAGCTAGGAAAGGGGATATGACAAGGCTTCGACACCCTATAGTGGTTGTGCTGGGGCATGTTGACCACGGCAAGACCAGCTTACTTGACCGTATGAGGGGTACAATAGTTGCGGCGAGGGAAGCTGGGGGGATTACCCAGCATATAGGGGCTAGTATATTCCCGCTGGAAGCTATAGTAGAGACGTGTAAACAGCTGCTGGGGGAGGTTAAGGCCAGGCTTGAGATACCCGGTCTTCTGTTCATAGACACCCCTGGGCACGCCGCCTTCTCCAACCTAAGGAGGAGGGGCGGGTCGATAGCTGATATGGCTATACTGGTCATAGACGTTATGAAAGGCGTTCAGGAGCAGACGAGGGAGAGCATACAGCTGCTTAAAGCCAGGAGGACGCCGTTCATCGTGGCGGCCAATAAAATAGACATGATACCCGGATGGCGGCCTGTGGAAGGCGCTTCCTTCAGGGAGGCGTTTGAAAAACAGTCTAGGGCCGTGCAGGAGGATCTAGAGGCGAGGATATACCAGCTTATAGGGGATCTTAGTTTCTTCGGCTTCAGAGCCGACTTATATACCAGGATAAGCAACTTCACCACCACGCTGGCTATAGTCCCGGTGAGCGCCAAGACGGGGGAGGGGGTTGCGGAGCTGCTCCTCCTCATACTGGGCCTTGCCCAGCAGTTTATGAAGAGTCAGATAGAGTATCACGAGGGGCCTGGGCAGGGGGTTATCTTTGAGCTGGTTGAGGAGGAGGGGCTGGGGATTACCGCCAACGTCATACTACATGATGGGGTTGTGAGAGTGGGGGATAGGCTCGCTTACCTGAGTAAATCAGGCCCTACGGTAACTAAGGTAAGGGCCCTGCTGCTCCCTAAGCCCCTTGACGAGATGCGGGACCCGAGGGATAGGTTCAAGAACGTTGAAGAGGTTAAGGCGGCTGCTGGTGTTAAGGTGGTTGCAGAGGGGTTTGAAGACGCTGTCCCCGGCTCGCCTGTACAGGTTGTTATGGGCGGGGATGAGAAAACAGCGTTGGATAGGATAAGCGAGGAGTTGGGTGAGTTCGTGGTCAGTACTGATAAGGTGGGGGTTGTGCTTAAGGCTGATACCCTAGGCTCGCTTGAGGCTGCCTTCAACTACCTGAAGGAAAGGGGGGTCTCAGTCAGGATGGCTGACATAGGTGATGTAAGTAAAAAAGACATAGTGGAGGCTGAGGTTGTGAGAAGAAAAGACGACCTAAAGGGGGTTATCTTAGCTTTCAACGTCTACGTAGATGAAGACCTAGAGAAAGACGCCAACAGCAGGGGGGTAAGGATATTCAAGGGAGACGTACTCTTTAGATTGGTTGAGGACTATCTCAACTGGGTTGAGGAGCAGGTGAGGATGCGCACAGCAGCTGAGTTCGGCTCCCTCGTAAAACCTGGAAAGATTAAGGTTCTGAAGGGTTATGTCTTCAGAAGGAGCAACCCAGCTATAGTAGGGGTTGAGGTTGTGGCGGGCGTGGTAAAACCCGGATATAAGCTGGTGAACAAAGCAGGACGGGTGGTGGGGACGATAGCCCAGATACAGGATAGGGGCATAGCCCTGCCTGAGGCTGAGAAGGGGAAGCAGGTGGCTGTCTCGGTTAGAGAAGCTACTGTAGGTAGAACAATACACGAGGAGGAGGAGCTTTACGTAGCTATCCCGGAGAGGGACGCTAGGCAGCTGATACAAAACTACTTGCATATGCTGGACCAAGACGCTGCTAAAACCCTCAGCGAACTGGTTGAGATTATGAGAAAATCCAACCCGCTATGGGCTAGGTAAGACCAAGCTACGTGGACATGCCGAGCTAAACTCACAAGCCCTGCATTTCCCCGGCTTCTTAGTGGATACCGCGTCGCGTTGCATAAGCCAGTAGCCTGAAGCCCATTTCACAGCCTCTAAGGCCTCGTACCTGCTATACTTGATGACATAAACCCTAGCTCTCCTGTTTAATCTCTCCTCTAACTCCTGTAGCTTATTCTTCTCTGCATAGTCTATTAAGTTGTCTATGAGGCTTCTCCTATCCCCTTCTGATATACCTCCGTCAAGTCTAAGCTTAAGGATAAGTAGCTTCAGTTCCTTGGTGTTGAAGCCCATCTCCTCTAAGAGCAAGCCGTATAACATGGCCTGAATAACCTGATCCCGCCAAATTCTCAAGATCCCACGAGTTGTCTTCAGCTCTATAACGTATATGGGGTTTCCTTTTTTGAAGTAGATTGCATCAGGAACGCCTACTAGGAGGAGATTATTTACAGACCCTACAAGTGGAAAGCTGGCTATGAAATCTCCACGACTCTTTATAAGCTGCATCAGCTCGTCTGCTGAGGCTTCTTCCATCTCCAAAACCTCCTCATGCACCTCAACACCTTCTCTCATCTCCTCCGTCTCAGCCTGTCCCAGCTTAAGCATATATTCCAGCTTCAGCTCGCAGAAAAACTGCTCAGCAACCCAAGAAACTGGAATAACCCCCGCTCCGAACCTGTAATTCCCCAAATCACTATCGGACCGCAACCTTAGGCGGCATATCTACCGTTACTCTTTTTATTGAGTTTTCTTCGGATGGTTTAGGCTTATATTGATGTATTGGGCGGGTTGTGGGAGGGAGTAGATGCTGCATGTCCCAGAAGACGGCCGCCATCCCTAGGATGGTTGTATCAGACCCTGAGACGGGTAAGGCCCAGACCATACAGCTCAACCCCCAGCAGCTCAACCTGCTGATAGGGAAGAAGATAGGCGATACGATAGACGGCTCCCCCTTCGGCTTAAGGGGTGCTACGCTCAAGATAACCGGAGGAACAGATAGAGATGGCTTCCCGATGAGGCCGGACATCTCAGGCCCTAGGAAAGTAAGGGTTTTACTCTCAGGCGGAGTAGGGTTCAAACCAAAGGAAAAACCATCTGTGAAAAGGAAGAAAAGACGGAGCAGAAGGAGGAAGAAAGGGCTTAGGAAACGGGTAACCGTGAGGGGCAACACAATAAGCGACGCCACAGCGCAGATAAACGTAGTCATAGTGAAGAAGAGCGAAGAGGCTAAGAAGCAGCAGGAGGAACAGGCAGCAGCCCAACCCACAGCAACGTAAGTCATGTTTAAAACCACCCCAAGGCTAAAACCTAGCCCAGAGAGGTGCAGAAGCGTTGGAATTCATAGAAACCAACCAAACTTATAACAAACTACTAAAGAGACACGAGCTTCACGCATTAATAGAGTTCGAACAATCCCCGCCCACTAGAAAGGAGATGGCCCAGGCCATAGCGTCCAGGTTCAACGTCCCGGAGAACCATGTGGTGATTCTTAAGATGGAGTGCCTCTTCGGATCGCGTAGGATGAGGGTTCACAGCCACATCTACGATAACGCTGATGATATGCGGAGGTTCGAGAGGGGGTATATATTGAAGAGAAACGAGCTGGTGCAGTAGTGATGGGGAAGAGTGAGCTTTGGAGGCGGTACGCTGTTAAAGACGGAAAGATGGAGCGGAAGCTGATTAACTGCCCCAGATGCGGCCAAGGATACTTCATGGCAGACCACGGGGATAGATACGCCTGCGGGAAATGCGGCTACACCCAATTCAAGTAAAACCCGCCCTCCTCAGGATATCAACTACCCTACCCCTAGCAGCCCCGTCTACGAACACCACAACACAGCCCGTTTTAGGCTGGCCATATGCAACAGCCCCCCCGTCTCCACACGCCAAGATGGCAGGCAAGGCGAGCAGGTCCTCTTCACCCTCAACCACCAAAACCACACTCCCCTCATCTCGGACAGCCGAGAAAACAGCCTCAGCAGCCTCAGGGGATATGCAGCCAGCGGGGTTACGTATCCTGACAACCCTATAACCAGAGAAATCCACCCTCTCCCTAAAATCCACCCGCTCAAACCTATAGTCAACTATCGCTGTTTTTGGCTTTAGGTCTTGTTTTATGAAGCTGCTTGTAGTCACGTCCCCCACAGTCACTACGGGCTCTGCTCCTCTAGCTAGTATAGCCTCCACAGCCTGGCGGGAGGATGAAGTTACATCACCCACGTAGAGAACCCCAAGGGGCTTGCGTAGCTCCTCCTTCAAATCCTCAGAAAAACACAACCTCCTCCCGTAGGGCCAGCGCCTCATAACAAGCTCCCAGCAGAAATAAGAAAAAAGGAGATAAGATTGGGGGCTACGCTACTTTAACCGCGTAGTACCCGGGCTTCTTAGCGTTTAGAACCTCCGCTATCTTAGACTTTTCAGGGTTTATTATTATCAGTAGCCCTTGGTAGTTTTCTGTTAGATTTGTTGACCCGCAGTTGTCGCATACGTTGCCTGTTACTATTCTTCTGCAGTTCCTGCACGCCCTCTCCCGTGTTGACATGCTATGCCTTTACCTCCTCTTTCTTTTTCTTCTCAGCATCTATCCACTCCAGCTTCCCCAGCATCGGCTGACGAGTGGTGAGGCCTATCTTACCCCCGGTTCCCGATGTTAGAGATACTGATATTATCCTGGCCCTAACCTCGTCGCCCACCTCAATCTTCCGACCCGTCTTCTTACCAATTAGAACGTTGTTCTTCTCATCGTAGCTTATGTAGTCGTCAGTTATCTGGGATATGTGGAGAAGCCCATCCGTAGGCCCTACCCTGATGAAGCAGCCGAACTCCGTTATCTCAACAACCTCTCCCATAACTACCTCCTGACCTTCAGGGAGGTAAGTTACGAGTTTGAAAACGCATTTGTGGAAGGTAGCCCCGTTGCGTGGGACAACGTAGCCAACCGGATCTACCCTAACGTCTGTAACCAGTATAACATACCCGAGTTCAGAGTCTAGGATTCCTTCATACTCGCTGCGTAAGTTGTTAAAGACAACCTCCTCTAAGGGTTTTCCAAAGTCTTTAGGATGGACAGGTACTGTATCCTGTACTTCTACAATCATAAACAAATTATCTCATCCCCTCCGTTTAGCGTGCTGCTGTGTAACTAGGCGTAAAGAGGCTTCACGCTGTCTTATAAGGCTTGAATACGCCTCAGTTATTAAACCTATAGTAGCCTACGCTCAACGCGTGGCTTGCCTGTTTTTGTGACCGTTACGACCCTAACCCCGTTAGCCCTGAGAAGCTTGGCGAGGGTTTTATCAACTGTCGCCACGGGGTAGCCTGTCCTCCTAGCCAGCTCCAGAATAGCGCCGTCCACGCTCTCCCTATTATAAGTATCCATAACCTCGGCTTCTTCAACCATCTTGAGAGCCCCAATAGCTAAAGCCCCCCTCCTACCCTTTAGGCTAGCCATCCTCTCCAGCTCACTCCTAACCACATCAGGGATTACAAGCTCCAGCTTATCGCCCAGCTTCTCCTCAAGAACCGTCAACAAAGCCCTACCATAGTCTATGCACATCATCAAAAAACTACTATCAGCTATTATCTTCAACTTACTATCGTCCCGTATCCTATAAGCCTCCAGCCTGCGCCAATCTTCCTAGATAACGTCACCCTCCTCCCTATTTCAGCGCAAACAGGCCTGGTCAGCTCCAGCTCTATGTATTCGCTGGTCTTCCTTGTAACAATCCCTGATGTAACGGCCGAGTAGACGTTAATAACCAGCGGCTCCTTCTCCATTATCGGTTTAACAATTATCTCATCCTGAACCCCTAAGACACGCTGGAATAGGATATACTCTATACGTAGCCTCGTCCAAGTGGGTGGGAGCGTTCCGGGTTTCCCCGCCATATTCCCCACAAGCCCGTCGCTCTTCCCCAGCGAAGGGTCTAGGGTTGTCTCAACCCCCGTCAACCCGCCGGGGCTTGCATCCTCAACCCTACGTCCCCCAGCCATTATGCTAACAGCCTCCGTGAAGAGGGGTTCATACCCAGGTTTCTGCTGACCTGGTTTAGCCACACCCGGCGCTATCTCAATCTCATCCCCTCGCTTTAGGATGCCCTGAATTATAGAGCCGCCTATCACAGCACCGGCTATCTCTCTAGCAGGCTTTCCGGGTGTGTTTACGTCGAAGGAGCGTATTATTGGCATGCGGTAAGGCTGTGCAACACCCCTCTCAGGCGTAGGTATATACCTCTCCATGGCATATAGTAAAGGCTCTACGCCAATTCCATGCTGGCTTGAAACAGGCACGACAACAGGGTCTTCATAACCTAAACTCTTGACATACCTAACTACCTCCTCGTAATTCTCCAAAGCCCGTCTCCTGTCAACGAGGTCAATCTTATTCTGGACAAACACGATGTTTCTAATCCCTAGAATAGCGGCGGCCTGCAGATGCTCGCTATCCTGAGGCTGGGGGAACCTCTGCCTAGCATCAAGCACAAAAACAGCGCCATCAAACAAAGCAGCCCCACTAAGCATAGTTATCATCAAGCTATGATGCCCAGGGCAGTCTACAAAACTAACAGCCCTAACGAACTCAGTCTCAACACCATGAACAGGGCATCTGCCGTGTGTCATATAGTTAAACGGCTCCTCGCACATGGGGCAACGATAGATAGCAGCATCGGCGTAGCCAATCCTAATCGTAATACCCCGCTTCAACTCCTCACTATGCCTACCAGTCCAAACACCGCTAATAGCCTGAACCAAGGTACTCTTACCATTATCGACATGACCCAACGTACCGATGTTAATCTCAGGTTGTCTCGGTAATGGTTTACTCATCTACCGCTTGTTTAGTCTATGTGTTGTTTATATAGGTTGAATCAACCCACCAACCAGCTCTCAACTCCCCTTTTATTCTCCTTATCCTGTTTCTTATCTCTGGGTTTTTTAGTAGGTTTTTACTCGTGGTCGATGTAGTCGTAGATTCGGATGATGTTGTTTTTCGCATCTTCTCTCAGTTGTTTTAGGAATTTCATGTGGCGTTGATATAGTTTTCTCCTGAGGCGTTCTATCTCCTTCTCTAGTTCTTCCTGGTTTTTCATGGCCGCTCCTCTATAACTCCCCACGCCAAGGCTATAAGCGTTTCCAGGTGGAGGCGGAGCAGGTGCTGGAGAACCGCCTCATTCACTTCAGGCTCTAAGGTTATAACCCTATCTTTCAATTCCCTCCTTTTTGGGTTTCGTTTTTAATCTTGTAAGACTACTGAAAGTTCTACCATCCCATTCTGGCTGGGTTAACGACTTGACACTCAAATAACTAGATGGTTAATGAAGAAGATGGAGAGTTCAAGTTTTACATGAAGCCGCTGAGAAAGCTTATGGTTTTAACCGTGAGGCGAATTAGGGGGAGGCTGCGGGTTCGATAACTTTAAATAAGCTCTCTTTATGATATGAATTTTTGAGCAGAGAGGCCTAAAACAGATTTCCTCAACGTACTACA
>DQVM01000033.1 GCA_015661775.1 Candidatus Caldarchaeum subterraneum
GAGCCGGGGATGTCAGGGCACACCTCCTTGGTTATCTTCATACTGTTAACTCTTCTGCTCCCCATGATGTTCTGGGCGTTAAACAAGCTGCTAGCTCCTAAGCGGAGTAGTAGAAAGAAGAGGCTCTCGTTCGAGTGTGGTCAGGAGCCCTTCGAGTGGCGGGCCTCTCCCTTTCCCTTCGAATACTTCCCCTACGCCATAATCTACGTGGCGTACGCCGTCCTGGCCATAGTCGTCTTCTTGGCTTCTATAACGTTAATAGATGCGCCGGAGGCTGCTCCTAGGGTTATAATTCTGCTGGCCGTTGTCAGCGCTTCTTCGCTTTATCTGGCCGCTAACTTGAAGAGGCTCTCCCAGAGGTTATGAAGCTATGTCGGCGGTTGCTCAGGTTATCCCGGAGCCTGTTCAGGCGTTGATTAGGTTTATCGCCAGCGATGCCTTCGTTAAGGCGGCAATCTTCCCCGGAGCTATGTTCATCTCGTTACTTGGGTTGTTTATTGTTTGGTATGAGAGGAAGCTCTTGGCTAGGCTTATGCTGAGGATAGGGCCGTTTCACGTAGGCAAGTACGGAGGTACTCTGCAGCTTCTGGCTGATGCTGTTAAGTTTCTGTCTAAGGAGTTTATAGTCCCTGAGAACGCTAGGGCTAGGTTGTTTATCCTAGCGCCTATGCTGGCCGTCATAGTAGATACCATGCCCTTCGCGTTTCTACCCTTCAGCCCCAAGTGGGTCATCTTCCCCTCCGACATAGGGCTTCTCCTCTTCTTCCTCTTCATAGCGATATCCCCCATTCCGTTAATCCTAGCAGGCTGGGCCTCCGGGGGTAAATACAGCTTGATAGGAATTGTAAGGTTCGCCTTTCAGGTCTTCGCCTACGAGATACCCTTCTTCCTAGCCTTAACGGGTGTGGTGGTTATGGCTAGGTCGTTTAACCTAGTCGAGATAGTGGAGGCTCAGAGCGTCATGCCCTTCATAATCCCGCAGATAATAGGATTCATAGCCTTCTTCATAACCTTGATAGCGGAGACTGAGAGGATTCCGTTCGACATACCTACCGCTGAGCAGGAGCTGGTGGAGGGGTGGAAGGTGGAATACTCCGCCTCAGGCTTCCTAATGCTTATGCTAGCGCAGTACACGAAGACAGCCGCCTTAGCGGTTTTAACCGTGTTAATCTACCTAGGCGGTTGGAACGGCCCAGCTATACCCGGCGTACCTGCTGAGATACTCCAGCCCTTCTGGGTCATAGTAAAAACCCTCCTCCTACTGACGGTAATACTGATTATGCGGGGAATATACCCGAGGATAACTATTGAGAAGATACTGGAGCTGGGTTGGAGGGTGCTTATACCCATGACGCTCATAAACCTGCTGGTAGTTGCTGTCATAACCAGCTGGCCCGTCATCTTTTAGAAAATCTACTTAAGCCTTAACCACTTTACATGATGTTACTACCGCTACTTCATAACCAGCTGGAGCATCCCAAAGCCGTGGGAAAACCTCAACTGCTCTAAAGAGCCTCCTAGCCTTTACGCATGCGCTTCATCCTGAACTCAAGGCCCGTGTATATTATGTTGGCTCGTGTTATTATGTAGACGGCTTGGTTTGATAGCTTTCCGTGGGTTAGGCTATCCACGTCTCCTCCCCTCTCCTTAACCATGTTATACATCGCTTGTATGTTGTTGTCTAGGTCGGCGTATCCTGACATGAACTTGAGGAACTCAGGGTTGCTCTTTACCTCTTGATTAAGCCGGTAGGCCTCCTCCACGTAGCTGTAATCCTCGGTATCTAGGAATTTCCTGAACAGTATGATTATCTCCTTAAGTTTGTTCATGCACTCCAGCAGCGTGGGCCTCATCTGGGGCGGGATTTCATGAACTGTAACCATGATTGGCTCACCTAATCTCTGTAAGCTCCTTGAGGATCATGTGAAGCCTCTCAAACCACCCCAGCTCGGATGGCGGTTTAGTTATAGGCGGCCCAGCGAGCATCTTCGGGTTATAAACCAGCGAGGCCCTGTCGTATGCGGATAACTCATACTCGGGGCTCATCTCAAGGGCGTAGAAGGGGCAGGCATCTACGCAGAAGCCGCAGAAGACGCATCTGCCGTAGTCTACTGCGGGGAAGTAGGACTTCTTGTTCTGCGGGTAGTTTTCAGCTATCTTGGTGATTGAAAGCCTGGCTTTGTAACTGCCTTTTGTTATCTCGTGGAATTCATCCTCCTTATCTGCGCCTTCAACAGTTACTATCTTATCCTCCCATCCGTTTTCCCTTAGCCAGTGTAGGAAGTGTATTAGGTATTTCTCCAGCACAGCCTCGGAGCGGTATTCGTAGAGAGGCTCCATGTTGAGCCTCCACTCGTATGTGTTTTCATCCTTCTGTTTAACAGCCCTGATGTCGCTCCAGTTTACAGGTACTATGGGGTGGCCTGCCGAGAGGGTGATTCCACCGGGTTTAGCGGGGGAGAGGCTCTCAACTACTGCTTCGAAGAACTCTACCGCCTCTCTATCACCCCTCCTGAACGCCTCGTAGAGGCCTTTATCAAACTCAAGCGTAACGTTAAAGCCGTAGACCATCGTTATAGCCTCAGAGATGTTCTGGCAGGCTATGTCGCATAAGCTGCAGCCTGTGCATTTATTCAGGTATAAGACGTGCCTCCCCTTAAAACCGGGGTAGGCTATACCAGCCTTGGGGTCGTACCTGAAGTTCTCGCCTGTTACGTTAACTATCTTCTCGTAAGGGTACTTCACGGTTACTGGGGTCATGAAGAGATGCTTCACACCTACCAGATACGGCCTAACCACCCTGACTAAGGTTTTAAGCATAGTATAACCCTCCTCTCTCCCCTCTTCCTTTTTTAGACTCCGTATTTAACCCTGATACGCTCCTCCTTCCCCCGCTCAGCCTTTAGATGCTCCCCTTTCATGGGCTAGGACGCTTATCCTACCCGCTATGTTCCTCACCAGCTGTCTAAAGGCTTCAGCCGACTCCGACTCAGGTTTCCCAACTATCACAGGCTTCCCCATGTCATGGTATTCCCTTATATCGGGGTTGAGGGGAAGCTCTCCGAGGAAATTAACACCTAGGCTCTTCGCCACCAGCTTCCCACCGCTCTCGCCGAAGATATGCGTCTTCTCACCGCATCCTGGGCATCTGAAGTAGCTCATGTTCTCGACGATCCCGATTATAGGGATTCCGAGGGTTTTGAACATGTTAAGGGCCTTGGAGGCTATCACAACGCTGGCCTCCTGCGGCGTGGTTACTATTACAACGCCTGTGAGGGGGACTGTCTGGGCCAGGGTAAGCGGAGCATCCCCGGTTCCAGGAGGTAGGTCGACGACTAGGTAATCCACCTCCCCCCACTCGGTGTCTGTTAGCAGCTGCTTCAGGGCTCCTGCCAGCAGCGGCCCCCGCCATATAACGGGGGAATCCTCCTGAACGAAGAACCCAAGCGACATCACCTTAACCCCTAGGTAGGTTTCGGCGGGGTTCAGCTTTCCGCTGGAGGCCCTAGAAGGTGGGCTGAGTATCTTGATTATCTTAGGAACCGTGGGGCCGTATATATCTGCGTCCAGCAGGCCTACTTTAGCACCCGCCTCAGCTAAAGCCAACGCCAAGTTAACCGCCACAGTTGACTTCCCGACCCCTCCCTTGCCGCTGGCCACTGCTATTATGTTCTTAACCCCTGCGAAGGGCTCTGCTTGTGAGATGGGCCTTGCTGACCAGACGCGGGAGGTTACCTTCATATCCACCTCGCCGACTCCCGGAAGGCCTTTAACACTCTCCCTAGCCTGCTGCTCAATCTGGGCGTTGAAGGGGCAGGCGGGTGTGGTCAGCTCCAGCGTAAAGCTAACCCGCCCCTTCTCAACCTTAACATCCTTAACCATACCCAGCGAGACTATATCCCGTCCCAGCTCCGGGTCGACGACCTTACGTAAAGCCGCTACAACCTCTTCTACGCTAGGCAACTAAACCCACTAAGAGGGTTAGGTAAGCAGTCTATTTTAAAGTAACGTAAAAACTTAAAAATGAAACAAAGGCTTGTTGTTAATCAATTTTTATCTGGTTCTGCAGCTTCATCACTAGGTATTTCCGGTATAGCCTGTGGCCGAAGGCCGCGTTGGCTAGGGCTGTTGCCTGTATTGTTCCGTGGGTTAGGGCGAATACCCAGATGGGCTGCTTCAGCACGACGAGGGTTATTATACCCGTTACGAAGATGAAGGCGTGGACCAGTATAGCTATTGTTACTGCGTTGGTTTGGTAGCGTTTAACGGCCTCTTCAATATCCCTCGTGCTCACCGCCTCCCACCCACCTCCCTAGCTGATATCCTCTCCTTATACTCTTCCTGTTTAAAGATGCTGTGGAGTAGGTATGCCACCGCTCCGAAGTCCATGAAGGGGACCAGCGAGAGCATCACAGAGCCCATTAGGTGATGCTGCCAGAGGGGGTATAGCCTGTATATGTAGTCGCCGGCCATGGAGAAGTATAACCCGCTCCAGAGCATTACCTTGCCGAAGCCTATCAGCAGAACAGCCAGCCTAACCCGTGAAACCTGCTTAACGCTCATATAGACAAACCCGCCTAAAGCGGCGAAGCTCACGTGCATAACCTCATGCAGCAAAGGGTCTAGGGTTGATGAGACCAGTATATCAGGTACATGCCAGTAGGCTAGTATAAAACCTGCTAGGACAAACCCAGCTACCCCATGCCTGTTTACCCTCCTGTTAAGCATGAGGAGCCGGGTGTAGATTCTCCGCAGCTCTTTAAACTGGGACGACAGGGGGCTGCGCATAAAGTCCTCGTACAGCGATAATATTATGAAGCCCGATGATGCGAAGATGAAATGCTCCGCCAGCATGTGGAATAGCATGTTGGTTATCTCCAGCTCCTCCACTCCGGGGTATAGGTAGAGGAAGCCGAGCGCAGAGGATACGTAGAGGATTTTCAGGAGTGTTGTTCTACTGCTTGGGTTGTACATCCTGTTGAGGAGCCTCCTCCTTCTTCATCTGGTCCAGCTTGTTGTAGTACTCGCCTAGGAAATCAGGCTGCCCCGTCTTCTCAGCCTCCCACGGGTCTTCACCAGCTTTAGGCCCTAGCCTCCAGCTCACCAGCAGGTTTATCACAAACAGCAGCGTACCTATCCCTATTACGAACGCTCCGAAGGAGGCTAGTGTGTTGAGCGGCTGGAATTCTGGGAGGTAGTCGAAGTACCTGCGGGGCATCCCCATCAGGCCTAAGGCGAGCATGCTGCCGTATAGGAGGTACTGGCCTATGTTGGCTGTGGCGAAGTGAACCTTCCCTAGGGTTTCGCTGTACATACGCTTGGTAAATATCGGGTAGTAGTAGTATATGCCTGCGAAGGCTACTTGGCTTATGACCCCGAACAGGACTAGGTGGAAGTGGCCTACTACCCAGTATGTATCCTGTAGCTGCCAGTCTACCGGTATTCCTGCGTGGAAGACGCCTGTTATCCCTCCGACTATCATGCTTGCTATGGCGCTTAGGGAGAATAGCGTGGGGGTGTTGTATCTTATCCTGGCTCCTACCAGCGTTGCTTCCCAGTTAATCACCTTAATCCCCGTTGGTATGGCTATGGTCATGGTTATTATCATGAAGGGTGCTAGGGCTCTTATTGAAAGGCCTGTGGTGAACATGTGATGCGCCCATACGCCGAAGCTGAGGACGCCTATCATTATGGTTGAGTATGCTATCATCTTGTAGCCGTAGATTGGGCGTTTGACCAGCCTAGGTAGGATCTCAGACAGCAGGCCGAAGGCCGGGAGAACTAGGATATACACCTCGGGGTGGCCGAAGAACCAGAAGAGATGCTGCCAGAGTATCGGGTCTCCCTCGGGGGTTATGTAGAAGTTGGTGCCGAAGTTCCTGTCTAGTAGGAGCAGCGTTAGGCCGAAGGCTAGGACAGGGACAGCCAGGATTACTATGAACGCAGTTACTATCATGCTCCAGACGAAGAGAGGTAGGTTGCTCCACGTTACCCTTGGGTTTCGGAGGCGCCACGTTGTTACGATGAAGTTGAGCGAGCCTATTATTGAGGAAGTCCCTGCTATATGTAGGCTGAGTATCCACATATCAACACCAACACCGGGTTCGGTTACCGAGAGGGGGGCGTAGCCTGTCCATCCTATTGCGGGCCAGCCGAGGAGGAGCAGGGCAGCGGCTACTGGGAGGAGCCAGAAGCTTAGGGCGTTGAGCTTCGGGTAGTATAGGTCAGGGGCTCCTATCATCTTGGGTAGGAGGTAATTGGCGAAGCCGAAGAAGACCGGCGTAGCCCAGAAGAATATCATCAACGTTCCGTGGACTGTGAAGAGGCTTGCATACGTACTGGGTTCTAGGAAGCTTGCCCCCGCCTTAGCCAGCTCCCACCTCATCAGCAGCGCCATAGCTCCGCCTACGAGCAGGAAGATGAAGGAGAAAGCTATGTATAGCATGCCTATATGCGTGTGGTGGGTTGTCGTGAAGATATGCCTCAAGCTCTTATACCACGGAACCTCCTCACGTCTAGCACCAACCTGAACAGTCATATCCACCACCTACTCCACAACCAACTTAGCTATCATGCTGTAGTGCCCATAGCCGCAGAACTCCGCGCATTGTATAACATACTCCCCCGGCTCCGTCGGTGTGAAGATTATCTTGTTAATCCTGCCTGGTACTACGTCTTTCTTTATTCCGAAGTCTCTGATGAAGAAGCTGTGTATAACGTCTTGGCTTATTAGCCTAAGCTCAACCGTCTGGCCTGCTTTTACCCTAAGCTGCGAGGAGCGTGTCCCATCTGGGTAGATGAACTCCCATGCGAATTGCCTGGCGTAAGCCTCTATAACTATATCTGGTTCTCTGTCAGGCGACTCTATGGCGCTTACTATCATCCAAGAGGCTACTGCTATGTAGATGAAGAGGATGGAAGCCCCTATTATGGTAATCCACTCAACATACTTAACCCTACTCATATCCCTGCCTCACCCCTGTTTCTTCTCCCTGAAGCGTATGCTTAGGAATATCAAGGCGCCTAGGAAGATGGCACCCACAGCAGAGCCTGAGATGTAGATGAACCTGTATAGGTTGTTTATCATAACCGTCTCAGGTGATACTGGTTTGAAGAGGTTTCCAAAGTTGCCTACCAGCATCAGGAGGGCGAATATTACCAGAATTACACCGGCCAGGGCCATGTAGTCGTTACTCGTTAAGCTACTATCTTGGCCCATACTCCGCTACCTCTCTAAGTTTACCGAATATATACGGCTTATTTTAAGCTTATCCCTTAACCGAGTAGGCGGCTGCAATCGTGTAAAGCCCGAAGACCAGTAGAGCAACCCCCATGTGAACGGTTACCAGAACAGGCTGCAGGGCGCTGAAGATCACTATAGCACCCACTAGGAATACTTGGATTATCAGGAGGAGGAGCCCCAGCACGGCTGTTGCCTTGGCGTATTTATTACCCCTTTTGACTAGGGCGTATGTGGTGAGCGTTGCTAGTAGGAATGAGAGCATAGCAAACCCTCTGTGCATATACTCTACGAGAACCTCCCACGTGGTTGGGAAGGGGCAGAGGGGCCAGTCGGGGCACGCTAGGCCGGCGCCTATCGTGGAGACGTAGCTCCCTAAAACCATCGTGGAGTAGATTGTGAAAACCGTCAGCAACGGGAGAATTTTCTCCACGCCCATACTGCTTCTAGAGATTCACGGCATCGCCTTAATAAGAACTTAAAATAGGCTGGGTATAATGTCGTTGATAAACCGTTTCATGTCGTTTATCTGCCTCTGCGAAGGCTTGTCTCCGAAGCTACATACTAGGTAGGAGACGCCTCTGTCCACGTAGGGCGTCAGCTGGTTTATTACCTCCTGAGCATCCCGGCCGCTTATCACCACTCTCCTAGCCCCTGAGGCTGCCCTGCTCTCCCTTGGTGCTTTGCCTGTTAAGTCTACTGTGAAGCGGCCTGTTACGGGGAGTTTTCCTCCTCTTTGGCTGATTAGCCTAAGCCTCTCGTCCAGCTCCTCTAGAGTTATTCCCGTGAAGTGCCACGCATCACCCAGCTCCAAGGCCCTCTTAACCGCATACTCCGAGTTGCCGCCTATCCATACGCTGGGCCCGTTCAGCTGCTTGGGCCTGGGGTCTGAAACCCCGTCCTCTATCTCGTGGAAATGGCCCTTGAAACTTACTCTACTCCCCCTCCATATCAAGCGCATCACCTTTATCTGCTCATTTAGGAGCCGGCCCCGTTTCTTGAATAGATGTCCAACACCTAGGTTCTTGAACTCCTGCTCAGACCATCCTACAGCGACTCCTGCTATAACTCTCCCACCGCTGAGGGAGTCTAAGCTGGCCAGCATCTTAGCTACGGTAACGGCGTTGCGCATGGGAAGCACTAGGATGGAGGTTCCCAGCTTAACGTTATCAGTTAAAGCAGCTACGTAAGATAACGTAGTCAGGCTCTCGTAAATTTTACCGTAGGGGTAGCTATGTGAGCTGGGTAGTAGGATGTGGTCTGTAGTCCATACCGAGTCGTATCCCAGCTCCTCAGCGGCTTTAGCAACCTCCACTATAGCTTCTCTGCTGCTGTTGTTGCCGTAGTTGGGTAGGCAAACCCCTGCAGCGCCTTTCATGCCTAACCCTCCCCAGCTGAGCCGGTTATTGAAGCGTAGCGCTCAGCTATCTTCAGCACCTTCTTAACCACATCCACAGCATCGCTGCCGAACACCAAAGCCATAGGCTCCTTACCCATATCACCGTTGTGGTAAATCACATCAGGGACGGAGCCGTGGGTTTTTACCGCCTCCTCAACACCCCAGGGTATCGTCATCCCCTCAACCCGCTTAATCTCAGGAGGCTCTCTACTCCTATCATACATCGCCACGCTAAGGCCCAGGTCTGCTGCAGCAGCTATTATAGTGGGGGTATTCCTTATGTTCATGGCGCTCTTAACGTATGCGCTGTGCTTCATGGCTGTTAGAACAGCCTTCGCCACGTGTCTTGAAGCGCCGAACCACGGGTCGCTTACACGCTTAACCCTATCCCCTACTTTAACAACCCTGCCGGGAACAGCTGCTACTTCACCGGGTGAAGAGGCTCCCTCAGGCGCTTCAGCCACGTTAATCTGAGACTCGGGAACTAGGAGGTGTACGTGGGGGTCCTGCTCCAGCAGGTCTAGGGCTGTGCGGAGGTGTTTCACCGCCTCCAGCATGCTGGAGTTCTTTACAACCTTAGCTACTGGGTTTACCGGGCCATGCCCAGCACCTACTTCCACGCCGTTTACGATAGCCTCGGTTACGAAGTCCTTCGCAAGCCTCACGGCGTCTTCTAACGCCATGCCCTTAGCTAGGGCTGCCGCTATCGCTGAGGCGAAGACACAGCCCGTGCCGTGGGTGTTTCTAGTCTCTATCCTACGGCCCTCGAAGAAGACGAACTTCTCACCCCCTATGCAAAGCACGTCCACGACGTTTCTGGAGCTTACGTGCCCTCCTTTAACTACCGCCGCCTTGGCTTTCTGGGCGAGTATCTTGGCTGCCTGCATCTGGTCTTCTAGGGTTTTTACCTCAAGGCCTGTTAACGCTGTTGCCTCAGCTGTGTTGGGGGTTACTACAGTTGCTAATGGGATTAGCTTCTCGGATAACGTGGCTATGGCTTCCTCCTCTATCAGCCTAGCTCCGCTCTTAGCAACCGCTACTGGGTCAACTACAATAGGCGTGTTGAGCTTTGAGAGTTCTTCAGCCACCGCCTCTATAACCTCTGATGTATGTAGCATACCCGTCTTAACTGCGTCGACGCCTATATCCCTCACGACCACCCTAATCTGCTCCTTGACTAAGTCAACTGGGATGTCGTGTATTGCTGTTACCTCGACGGTGTTTTGGGCGGTTATTGAGGTGATGGCTGACATGCCGTGAACCCCTAGCGCTGCGAAGGTCTTCAAATCAGCTTGGATGCCCGCTCCTCCTCCTGAGTCGCTTCCAGCTACTGTTAGGGCTCGGGGGACCATGCTAAGCTAGCCCCTTATCTAAGGGCGTTATAAGTATATGCATACTTAGAGCTGTATTATCCTGTGCATCAGCTTGGTTACTTCACCCAGCTTCTCCCGCTCTGCTTTTGTTACTCCCGTTCCGTAGTCTTCCTGCAGGGCCTCGCCTTTGTATGCTGTGGCTATGAAGGTTTCCGCCTTGTTGATTATCTCCTTCACCTCATCAACCTCCCCTCCCTGAAGGTGTATCGTCAAGTCGTTTACCGCCAGTATCCTAGTGGGTTTTTCTAAGTATCTTCTGAAGAGCCCCCTAGCCTGCTGGAGGTTGTGGTTGACGTATCTCAGCAGGTCATCGGGGTTGCACGCCTGCCTCCTAGGGGCATACACCAGGCTGGGCTTCAAGTAGTTTAACCCCCCTACGTCTATATACTCATCCAACGAGCCTCCAACCCTCCCCATCTTAGGCGGGGCCAAGTCTATTACAGTAACCTCACCCCCATACCCCATGTTTCTGAGCGTCTCCACAATCTCGGAGAGCAGCTTAGTCTTCCCAGAGCCGGCCTCGCCTACTATCAACGTCCTCCGCCCCAGCAGCTCGTTCACCTCCACCACGTACCCCACCTCATTCTATTTTGACCGCTTGGAATCTATGCAACGCTACCAGCAGCGAATACCCGATTATCGCCCCAGGTACTGAGCTAAGAGCCCAGCCTGTGTAGAACTGTATCAAAGCACCTGCTACTCCTAGCTGGGTTACTAGCTCGGCGGCTGCGGGGTTTATTACTGGGGCTATTACTAGGAGCGAGGTGGTTCCGCCTATTATTACCGTTCCCACGGGCTCCAGCAACGCTGCTGCCAGCGAGGCTTTGACGCCGTATCTCCTCCTCAGCAGGCGGTATGCAAAACCCACCACCAAGGCCCCCGGTATCCCCCCGGGGTAGGCGAATAACGTCCCTATACCGACTGCGTTTCTGTAAGTCCCCACCAGCGCAGCCACTAGGGAGGCCCACCAAGGGCCCAGCATAACCCCAGCTACTGCGTTTACCAGATGCTGGCCAGGGAAGGCCAGCGTGCCGAAGATGCTGAAGAAGAACGTGTGGGCCAGCACTATTCCCAACGCCGTGAAGACGCTTGCATACCCTATCTTAACCGCCAGGGGTTTAGGTTTCATCCCTCTTTACGCTGCTTAGCGGGTTGTTTTATTGATTGATATAAGCCGCTTATATATACGCTAAAAACCGGGGTCTGCAGGCTTTAGCTAAGGGGATGGCCTGCATGCGTGTAGCGGTGGTGGGAGGCGGGATAATAGGCCTTTCAACGGCGTGGCAGCTGGCGCTTGAGGGGGTTGAGGCGGTGGTTCTGGAGAGGGGAGAGGCCGGGAGAGAGGCTACGTGGGCCAGCGCAGGCATGCTGGCGCCCAACCTAGAGGCTGAGCCGGGTGAGGAGGCTCTACTCCCTCTGTTGCTGGAGAGCGGCAGGATGTGGCCCAAGTTCGCTGAGCAGCTGGAGGAGCTATCTGGGATAAAGGTGAACTACAGGACTGAGGGGGCTATGGCGGTTGCTCTTAACCGAGGCGACGTGGAGGAGCTTCGTTTCCAGCATAGCTTCCAGAGGAGGCTGGGGCTTGACGTAAAGTGGATGGATGGGGAGGAGGCTCTTGAGATGGAGCCTAACCTGAATAGGAATATCCTAGCTGCGCTTTACAGCGGGAGCGACCATCAAGTAGATAATAGGCTGGTGGTTAAGGCTTTGAAGGTGGCGCTTCAACGCTCAGGAGGTGTTCTGAAGGAGCATACGGAGGTTAAGAGGATAATCGTGGAGGGAAACAGGGTTAGGGGCGTAATGGCTGACGGCTTGGTTATAGGGGCTGATTACGTGGTGGTGGCCGCCGGGGCGTGGTCAAGGCGCTTAGAGGGGATACCAGATAACGCTAAGCCCCCCGTAAGGCCTGTGAAGGGGCAGATGCTCTCAGTCAAAACACCGGGGAACAACCCACTACTAACCCACGTCGTCTGGGGCCCTACAAGGGCGTGGGGGATGACATACCTGGTTCCTAGGCTGGATAATAGAATCTTGGTAGGCTCTACCGTGGAGGAGATGGGGTTTGACAAATCTGTAACGGCTGGAGGTTTGATGAACCTGCTTAGGGGGGCTTGGGAGGTGTTTCCGCCGATATACGACCTCCCGGTAGACGAGGTGTGGGCTGGGCTTAGGCCGGGAAGCGTAGACGACGCCCCTATACTAGGGCCTACAGAGGTTGAGGGCCTCGTCATGGCTGTGGGGCATTTCAGGAACGGAATCCTCCTAGCACCCATAACCGCTGAAGCCGTAGTAAAGTATATCCTAGAGGGGGGATTACCTGAGGTAGCCCAGCCCTTCACGATGAACCGATTTAGGAAGGAGGTGGCTAAGTGAATGCAGCATAAGACTGGTGCAGTGGTTTACGTCAACGACAAGCCCATAGGATATGGGGGTGAGAGCATATACGAGCTGCTGAGAAGCCTAGGGATAGACCCTGAGAGGCCCGGGGTGGCTGTGGCTGTCAACGCAGAGGTTATCCCTAGGAGCGAGTGGAGGGTGAGGAGGCTAGGCCACGGCGATAGGGTTGAGGTTGTCCACGCCGTATCCGGGGGGTGAAGAAGATGGAGGATAAGCTTGTTATAGCTGGGAGGAAGTTCAGCTCACGCCTCTTCATAGGCACCGCAAGATACCCAAACCAGCAGGTCATGCTCAAAGCCATAGAAGCAAGCGGAGCTGAGGCGGTGACGGTGGCTATACGCAGGATAAACCTTGACCAGCGGGAGGAGAGCTTACTGGAGCTGCTGAAGGACAGGTATTTCATACTCCCCAACACAGCAGGATGCTACACGGCTAAAGAAGCGGTTGTAACCGCTAAGCTGGCGCGGGAGGCTCTGGGGGTAAACTGGATAAAGCTTGAGGTGATAGGCGATGACGAGACGCTGTACCCTGATACGGAGCAGCTGCTCAAAGCTGCTAAGGAGCTGGTGGACGAGGGGTTTGTGGTCCTCCCCTACTGCAGCGACGACCCCGTGGTCTGTAGTAAGCTGGAGAAGATAGGATGCGAAGCCGTTATGCCTCTAGGGGCCCCGATAGGCTCAGGCATGGGCATACTAAACCCCTACAACATAACGATGATAAAACAACAGTCCAACGTCCCGGTTATAGTGGATGCCGGGGTAGGAACAGCCTCCGACGTGGCTATAGCCATGGAGCTTGGGTGCGACGGCGTTCTGGTGAACACGGCGATAGCAAAGGCCCATGACCCTGTTAAGATGGCCAGAGCCATAAGACTGGCCGTTGAGGCGGGGAGACTAGCTTACCTGGCGGGGAGGATACCTAAACGCCTGTACGCAACCCCCTCAAGCCCCGTAGAAGGGAGGGTAAGGGTTTGAGGAAAATCCCAGACCCGCCTCTCCTAGTTATAACCGATAGGAAGCTGGCCGGAGGGGGTGATAGGCTGCTCACGGTTGTGGAGAGCGTGTTTAGGGGAGGGTGTAGGTGGGTGCTGATAAGGGAGAAAGACCTGGTTAACACAGGCGAGTTGATAAAGCTAACCTGTAAAATAACAGACATGGCGAGGAGCTACGGAGCGGTTGTTCAGGTTAACACGGATTGCGGAGCAGCAGCTAAATGCAACGCCTCAGGTGTTCACCTACCTTGGGGAAAACCCGTGGAGATTGTCAGGGAGAGGCTGGGCCAGGAAAAGCTACTAGGCGTCTCGGCGCATTCGCTTGAAGAAGCCCTAGAAGCCGAGAAGAGAGGAGCCGACTACATAACCCTAAGCCCAATCTTTAAACCAATCAGCAAACCAAAGCCAAGAAACCCAGTAGGCGTGGAGAAACTAAAGGAAATAGCCTCTAGAGTCTCAATACCGGTAATAGCGCTGGGCGGCGTAACGGGGGATAATGCGAGGCTGTGCGTAGAAGCTGGGGCGGCGGGGGTTGCTGTACTTGGGTATGTAATGGCCTCCGAAGACCCTGAGAGGGCTGTGAAGGAGATTATATCTAATTTGGATGAGGGTGTAGCATCAGCTTAGGACTATGCAATACCACTGGGGAAGTGGTTAGGGCCTGCGCCATACCCATTTATCGCTTGTAAGGTAATTTACTAAAGTCCCGGCCCCTATTGCGAAGATGTTGGAGATGAGATAGTAGAGGGCTAGATACTCTGTGAGCAGGTATAAGATCCCTAAGTTAGTCAGAATCCCCAATATCCTTGATACGTGAAACTTCAGCAGCCTGTTCAAGAGACCGCCGTTATGCCCCCGCCTATCCCTGAAGGTCCATACATCATTCCAGTAAAAGTTGTTCAAGACTGAGGTTTCTACGCTTATGACTGCGGCCAGCATGTATAGACGCTCCCCGAAGATGAACGTGGTTAAAATCCAGAGGAGGCCAAGATTAACCGCTACACCGCTCAGCCCAACGCTGCTGAACTTGATAAACCTTACAAACGGAAAAACCCTGAGAATAAAGCTGATAAACTGCAAAGCCTTCTGCTTCATCAATTTCTCCAAAGTCTCAGGTTTTCTCGTTATTTTAAATATTATCCAAATGACGTCAACGTGGTTTGGCCGCTCCGTTTCTTAAGGTTATGCAGCCTAACCCCCGCCCTTCTGAGCATCATCTCGGGATTCTCAGCCAGGAGATTCTTGAACATGCTCCTCACTATACGGAGCAACTCATCCTTGGGAGGTATTGTTCTTATCGTGTGGGAGCGGGTTATTATCTTCAGCTCCTTGGTTATGGCAATTATACCTAACGCCTCCGCGTCTACGTCGTTACGCCTAGCTATCTCCAGCAGGTCCTGTACTGGTTTTTCCAGCTGCCTAGCTATGTCATCTACGTCGCGGGTGTTGTTCTGGAGCGTTATTATCCTGCTTATCTGTTTCCTCTCCTGCTTCTCCTCTATCGGCTCATCATATACACCCATGGCAGCTAGTTTAAGATACTCAGCCACCGCCTTCCCCAATAGCTTACTTAGCCTAAGCAGATCAGCGGACGCCAGGTCGCCTATTGTCTCCACTCCAATATCGTTAAGAAGCTTAGCTATCTTATCACCAACCCCTGGGAGCTTCTTAACAGGCAGGTCCTTTAAGAAACTCTCAACCTCGCTGGGCTTGACTATCTTAACGCCATCAGGCTTAGCAACGTCGGCAGCTATCTTGGCTACTACTCTGTTGGGAGCTACGCCTACTGTACATGTTAGGCCGGTTTCGTTTTTTACGTGTTTTTTCAAACGGGCTGCGAGCTGCTCTGCTTCAGCGTAATCTCCCCCTGTCTTCTCAGTTATATCTAAGGTAGCCTCGTCTATGCTCTCAACCTCCATCACATCAGCATATCCCCTCAGGATCTCCATGACCTTGTTTGAGTATTCTTCGTATAGTTCTCTGCGCATGGGTAGGAAGGCTGCGTCGGTGTTTTGTAGGAGCTTCTTTGCTCTGTATATGGGTATTCCTGCCTTAACGCCGTATGACCGTGCTATGTAGTTGGCTGAGCTTACTGCTCCGCTGTCCCCGCCTCTACCTGAGAAGACGCATACAACTACTGGTTTGTCAGCTATACTGGGGTTGAGCCTCTCCTCTACTTGTGCGAAGAAGTAATCTAGGTCTACATGCATGACAACCCGTCTATACCTATGATCCCCGGAACGCCGTAGCATCTAGGCTATAGAGTCTTAGGATTGTTTTAATGCTTTACGTATTGGGAGGCTTTGAGTCTCCTTTATAGTCCGTAGAACCACCTTCGTCTCTGTTGATACTATTCCATCTATCCTGCCTATGTCGTCCAGCAGCCCAGCCAGTTCATCCTTGCTACGGGTCCTAACCTTCAGGAGGCAGTAATAATCACCCGTTACGTCATGCACCTCCTGAATCTCGTCAAACCCTGACAGCTTCCTCAACACCTCGTTATACTTGCTTGGCTGGGCTCTTATTGATATGAAAGCCAATAATCCGTAACCCAGCTTCTCCTCGTTTAGAACTGCTTGGAATCTTTTTATGTATCCCCTCTTCACGAGCTTCTGAACCCTCGTATACACGGCGGCCTCGCTTACCCCCAGCTTCCGGGCCATCTCCGAGTAAGGCACCCTACCGTTTTCCTGCAACATGCTTAGGATTATAATATCCTTCGCATCCAATTCTGATGACACGCTATAATGTGTATTATGTTATAATATAAAATTATTACAGTAGTTAGGCCATCCGTTAAATAACCCACTATAAATAGGGAAAATATTAGGTAAAGCCGATTATAAGTTGTAGATTATGTATTTTGAGATGAGGATGTTTGCTTAATCCATAAAATATGATGTGAAATAGGGGGTATCCGAGGGTTTATAACGTTAAATCACAGCTAGTAGAGATTCTATTTAGGTGTTTACTTTGCCGGGCGTGGCAGTAGTTAGGGGGCCTGAGCTGCTTAGGTATAGCTTCCCCGGAGGGCATCCGCTTAGCGAGGTTCGTTTGAAAGCCTTCTTCGAGCTCCTTGATAAAGAGGTTCAAGAAAGCAACGACGGCGTGTTTTTCGTTAAGCCTACTATGGCATCGGAGGAGGAGCTGCTCCTCTTCCACACCCGTGACTACGTAGAGTTTGTCAAGAAACGGTGCGAAGACGGCTACGGCTACCTAGATTACGGCGATACCCCCGCGTTTAAGAACTGCTACGAAGCGGCTTCATACGTTGTAGGTAGCACGCTGGAACTTTGTAGAATGGTCTTAAACGGACGTACTTCAAGAGGCTTCAACCCTATGGGCGGGCTGCACCACGCCAGAAGAGGAGCAGCAGGCGGCTTCTGCATCTTCAACGACATAGGAGTTGCTATACACTACCTACTGGACAAAAAAGGACTAAACCGAGTAGCATACGTCGACATAGACTGCCACCACGGAGATGGAGTATGCTACGACTTCTACAACGACCCCAGAGTAATATTCGCAGACATACACCAAGACGGCCGGACACTATACCCCGGAACAGGGTTCGAACACGAGACAGGAGAAGGAAAAGCAAAAGGACTCAAACTCAACATACCACTACCACCATACTCAGGAGATAGAGAATTCCTAGAAGCATTCAACAAAGTTATAAACTTCCTAGAAAACTACGACTTCGACATCATACTCTTCCAGACTGGGGCAGACGGCTTAGCAGGAGACCCGATAACCAACCTACAATACAGCCCTAAGGCACACGCATACGCGGCGGAGAAGCTTACTGAGATGGCTGAGGAAAAATGCGGCGGCAATATAGTGGCGATGGGAGGCGGAGGATACAACCCCAACAACGTAGCAGCAGCATGGGTCAACGTAGTCAGGAAACTAGCTGAAAGGTAATGAAAAAAGCAATAAGAGCGTTTGGTGTTGCTGAGAGTTTTAGAAAGGAGCTGGGGTCTAAATCGATACTTGCAGGTATAGTTATGCGGGGCGACTTGATAATAGACGGTGTAATGCTGGGAAGTTGCACAGTAGGGGGGGTGGATTCTACAGAAAAGATACTAGAGATGTGGAGAAAACTGAATAGAGATGATATAAACGTGATACTGCTCAACGGTTGTGTGATAAGCTGGTTCAACGTCATAAACCTTAGCAGGTTATACAAAGAAACCGATACACCTGTTATATGCGTTACCTACGAGGCTTCAGAGGGCATAGATGATTACTTCAAGAGATACTTCCCAGATGACTGGATGGAGAGGTTGAGGGTGCATAAAGAGAATGGCGAGAGGCGGGAGATAACGCTCAAAACAGGATATAGGGTGTTTGTCAGGAGCTTGGGGGTTGGTGAGAAACAGGCTAGGCAGGTGCTGAATATTTTCACCCTACACGGAAGACTTGCCGAGCCCCTTAGAGTAGCTAAGCAGCTATCTAGGTCCGTTCTTATGCTAGAAACCGACCCCTCTTAACCCCCGCCCCACCACGTTCACCTAATGTTAAATCAAACAAATACCTGAGAAGATTTTCATAGCTGTGTGAAAGCTCCTTACCGCGTCGCCTCATAACCCGCCTCGCCGTCTCTATCGCTGAATCTAAGTAAATCTCAGTCATATCATCGTTGAGGCAAGCTGTAAATGACGGGATGTCTTTTTTAATAAGACCATATAAATGAGAAGAAACACCCATCTTCTTGCCGCTGAATATCAAAGTCCCTATAGCTGTCTTGGTATGGTCTCCCATGAAGCATCCTATGAACGTTCTCCCCGTGTTTATTCTATTTCTGTTTAGTGTTACTTTTATCTCTCCGTATGTGTTTTTGAGGTTTGAGTTGGTTGTTCCAGCTCCTAGGTTTATCCATTCTCCTATGTAGGAGTGGCCTATGTATCCGTAGTGTCGTTTATTGGAGTATGCGTGGAATATGCTTGATTCAACCTCCCCACCTATTCTACACACCTCACCTATGCTGCAGTTTGGCCTTATCTGCGCACCGAAGATACGGGTGCCTCTGCCTATGTAGGCTGGGCCCTCTATTCTGGAGAACCCCTCAACGTAGGTCTCTTCACCTATGTATATAGGCCCTTTCCGAGCGTCTAGTATGACCCTCGACTCGATAAAAGAGCCTTGCCCCACGTATATTTTACTCCTGTCGCCATATATCTTAACATCATCATCTACATACCCAAGAATACCTCCGTGTTTAAACTCAGCTTCTATAAACCTTCCGTTTAGCTCCACAATCTCCCATAGGTAGTTAAATAGATGCACTGCTTCAGACTGAGTAGGTTTAGCAACTTTAGATAACGTTTTCAATACATCACCGCCTTTAAGGCTGTCGAAGGTCTCTATCTTACGGATGGAAGAGCGGGGTATGGAGGCAGCGGCTACACGCCCATCCCTAACCAGCATCTCACCTGCTTTTAATCGATTAAGGATATCCGGTAGAGGATTATCGATTATAAGCAGACCATTAACCAGCAGAGCCTCATCGTCGTAGTCAGGAGGTTTGTTAACTGAGAAGCGGCTCGTCTCTTCTTTAACAAGACCCTCCAGATAACCCCTGCAAAATAAAATGACTTCGTAATCTGTGCTGTTGCCTGTTATTGTGTTGATTATCTTTTCTTGTAGGGTTCTGAAGCCGGTTTTAAGCCAGTATGCGGGTCTGGTTAGTGTTAGTGGGTAGAAGTTGGTTATTGTGTTATCTTCGAAGATTATTAGCTGCATTCTCTTTTCTGACTATTACATGAGTGTTTTCTGTAATATATCCTGTGCTTAGGGATATGTGGATTTTGGGGTAACTACTATGCCGTTATCTATTATTGTGTTGGGTTTTATCACGGCCTCCTCGCCTACTATTGTATTTTTGAGGATGCTGTTCTCCATTACATGGCTTTTTTCCAGTATTATTGATGATATTATCTTGGTA